>JAEWDF010000097.1 GCA_023390245.1 Pseudomonadota bacterium | reverse complement strand
GGCCTGGGTGGAGCGCTGCAGGCGGGCCAGGGCGGCCAGCCGCTGGGCCGCGACGCCGCCGGCGTGGGCGCCCTGGCGCATCTCGGCCTCGAAGCGCACGGCGGTGACGCAGGCGGACAGCCAGCGGGCGGCGGCGCGCTTGTTGGCGCCCCCGGCGACGTTCTCGCACAGGCGCGCCAGGTGCTCGGCCTCGCACAGCACGGTGTCGCAGGACGAGAGATAGCCCTGCACGAAGTCGGGCGTGACCAGGATGCGCGACCGTTCGACGAAGGCGGCCTGGACCTCCTCGAGGGTCAGCAGCCGGCTGGCCGCCGCCGTCAGGGTCATGGCCAGGGTGCGCAGGATCTCGATCTCTCCGGCCGGGTCGCCGGGGCGCAGGCGGCGGGGGCTGGTCAGCTGGCGCACGACCATCCGCGCCAGGGCGCCGGCCAGGACCTTGAACTCCCCAACCGCCAGGTGTTCGGCCAGGCGCGCGGCCGGGCCCTCCACCGCCGGCGTCATCAGGGCCAGGCGCGGATCGCGGGCCGTCAGGGCCTCGATCTCGCGCGGGGCGACCATCCGAACCACGGCGGCGAGGCCCGAGCCGTGGTCCAGGCCGGGGCCCAGCACCTCGGACAGGCTGGCGCGCTGGGACAGCATCTCGGCGCAGATCTGCTCGACGGCGACCAGGACCAGGGCGCGGGGCGGCCCTTCCGGAGGCGCCGCGTCGACGATGTCCATCAGCCGCGACAGCCGCGCCCGCGCGCCGCGCAGGCCGTCCAACGCGGCGGCGACGGCCCCGCCCATGACGAAGGCGCGGTCGGGCTGGCCCGACAGGCGTTGCGCGACCTCCGCCACGTCGGCGCGCGACAGGTCGGGGAAGACGCCGGCGCGGGCGGCGGCCGCCAAGCGCTGACCGGCCGCCTCCACAAGCTTCTGATAGTGGCGGATGGTGGCGTGCAGTTCCTGCCCGCGGGCCTGGCTTTCGGGCACGGCCACCTTCTGGATGGCGTGCTGCAGTTCCACGCCCGAGGCGTCCAACCGCTCGGCCAGGGCGGAATTGTGCAGCAGTTCGAACGGCGTGGCGCCGTTGCGCGCCAGCCAGTCCTCCAGCACCCGCCCGATCAGGGCGCGCGCGTGCGGCGCATAGAAGTCCATCGGCCCGGTGCAGGCGGGGCCGGGCCGGTCGTCCTCGACCTTGCGCGTCTTCTTTTCCTCGGGCGCGCCCAGGGTCAGGATGGTCAGGCTGCCGAACGCCATGGTGTCGGGGTCCAGCGTCTCCTTGGTCACGCGCACGGCGGCCGCCTGGCGGTCGCGCATCTGGTCCTCGGCGGTCTCGATGGCGTGCTGGCGGCTCTCGGTCGCGATCAGCAGCGTCCAGGGAGACGGGACGGTCTTGCGGACATAGACTTCGTAGTGGATCGGGCCGGCCATGGCCGCAGGCTGCGTGACAGGACCTTAAGACCGGGTTTTCACACCGCAATTCGACCGCAATCGCGAAGGCTTGACCGCGCAAACGTTGAAACGGCCGGGCTGGCGGCCCATTTCGACAGGCCCTAATGTCAACGCGATCGAACGGTTACGCTTGTCGCGCGTTCCGGTCCGCGGCGGCGCAAGTTCAGGAGAAGGCCCCTTGGCGAACATCACCCTGGTCGACGACGACGAGAACATCGTCGCCTCCGTCTCTCTGGCGCTGGAAAGCCACGGCCACAAGGTCACCGCCTATCACGACGGGGCTGCGGGTCTGGCCGCCCTGGAGAACAGCCCGCCGGACCTGGCGATCCTGGACGTGAAGATGCCGCGCATGGACGGGATGGAGGTGCTGCGTCGCCTGCGCCAGACCTCGCAGACGCCGGTGATCATGCTGACGTCCAAGGACGAGGAGATCGACGAGATCCTGGGCTTCAACCTGGGCGCCGACGACTATATCCACAAGCCGTTCAGCCAGCGGCTGCTGATCGAGCGGGTCAAGGCCATCCTGCGCCGCAGCGGCGCCGAGGGCGGCGAGCCGGACGTCGCCGGCGATACGTCGGGCAAGGCCATCAAGCGCGGCAAGCTGACCATGGATCCGGCCCGGCACGAGAGCATGTGGGACGGCAAGCCGGTCAAGCTGACCGTCACGGAATTCCTGCTGCTCCAGGCCCTGGCCCAGCGCCCCGGCTTCGTGAAGAGCCGCGACAACCTGATGGACGCCGCCTACGACGACCAGGTCTATGTCGACGACCGCACCATCGACAGCCACGTGAAACGGATGCGCAAGAAGTTCCGCGCCGTAGACCCCGAGTTCGACGCGATCGAGACCCTGTATGGCGTCGGCTACCGCTACCGCGAAAGCTGACCGGACCCGGCCCGACGCCGACCCGGCCAGCGCCCCGCGCCGCCCGCTGATCCGCTTCGGCGGGTCGCGGCTGGGCGGCTTCATCCTGGCGCTGAACCTGCTCAGCCTGCTGATCCTGTTCGGCGGGGCCCTGGCGCTGAACGAATGGCGGCGGGGCCTGGTGGAGGCGCGCCAGGAATCGCTGGCGGTCCAGGCCGAGCTGCTGGCCAACGTCCTGCGCGAGGAGGGGGTGACGCGCGGCGAACCGACGCCGGAGCTGGACCCGGTGCGCGCTTCGTTGTGGCTGACCGACCGCTTCATCCCCGCCGGCCAGCGCGTGCGGCTGTTCGACAGCAACGGCCTGCTGGTCGTCGACAGCTACCAGGTGACCGAGGCCATCGGCGGCCGGCCGCTGCCCGCGGCCCGGCCGACCGGCCTGCGCGGCGGCGAGGACGAGGCGGCGGAGACCCGGGCCGATCGCCAGGCCCAGCGCGCCGAGGCCGAGGTGTCGGCCGAGGTCAACGCCGCCCTGGAGGGCCGGTCCTCCGCCATCCTGCGCCGCAACGAGACCGGCGACCGGGTGGTGTCGGTGACCATTCCCGTCCGCCATGTGCGTCAGGTGCTGGGCGCGCTGACGCTGGAGGCCGGCAACGTCGACGAAATCCTGGGCGCCCAGCGGCGGGCGCTGGTGCCCTTCGCCCTGGTGGCCCTGGCGGTGAACCTGCTGGCCTCGCTGCTGCTGCACCTGTTCGTGGCGCGACCGATCCTGCGGCTGTCGGCGGCGGCGGACCAGGTCAAGCTGCAACGCGCCCGCGCCATCTCCCTGCCCGACCTGGAGGAGCGGCGCGACGAGATCGGCGACCTGGCCCGTTCGCTGGAGTCGATGACCGACACCCTGTCGACGCGGATGGACGCCATCGAGCGCTTCGCCGCCGACGTGTCGCACGAGATCAAGAACCCGCTGACCTCCATCCGCTCGGCGCTGGAGACGCTGCCGCTGGTCAAGACCGACGCGCAACGCGAGCGGCTGACCGACCTGCTGCAGCAGGACGTGCGCCGTCTGGACCGGCTGATCACCGACATCTCCAACGCCTCGCGCCTGGACGCGGAGCTGTCGCGCGACCGGCCCCGCGAGATCGAGCTGAACCGGCTGCTGGCCGACATCGTCGGGGTCTATGAGACCACTGCCAAGCCCGGCGACGTGCGCGTGCTGTTCGAGCCGCCGGCCGAGCCCCTGCGCGTCAATGGCCGCGACGGCCCGCTGGGCCAGGTGTTCCGCAACCTGATCGACAACGCCCGCTCCTTCAGCCCCGCGGGCGGGGCCGTGCGCGTGCGGCTGGAGGACCAGGGCGGCGACCGGCCGGTCCGGGTGAGCGTCGAGGACGACGGGCCGGGCGTGCCGCCGGAGAACCTGGAGACGGTGTTCGAGCGCTTCTACACCTCGCGGCCCAAGGGGGCGGCCTTCGGCTCCAATTCGGGCCTGGGCCTGTCGATCGTGCGCCAGATCGTCGAGGCCCACGGCGGCCGGGCCTGGGCCGAGAACCGCCCGGACGCCGAGGGCGGCGTGGCGGGCGCCCGTTTCATCGTGGCCCTGCCGGCCGGACGGCGCGGATGACGCCCGGCCGGACAGCCGAGCCGCCCGTCCATGCGACGACGGTGGCCCGCCGGCGCGACGGAACCTGGCGAGGGGTGCTGCTGCTGGGCCCGTCGGGCGCGGGCAAGAGCGACCTGGCGCTGCGCCTGCTGGCGCGCGGCTGGCGACTGGTCAGCGACGACTACACCCGGCTGTGGGCGTCGGACGGGAGGCTGTTCGCCGCTGCGCCGGAGCGGATCGCCGGCCGGATCGAGGCGCGCGGCGTCGGCGTCGTGTCCGCCGCGACACGGCCGCTGGCGCATGTCGCGCTGGCGGTGGCCTGCCTGCCCGACGCGGTCGAACGCCTTCCGGAGCCGCAGTCGCGGGCCTTCGCGGGGGTCGATATTCCCCTGGTGGCGCTAGACCCGCGCCCCGCCTCGGCGGTCGAGAAGGTCGCAGCGGCGCTCGAGACCCTTTGAACCGGCGCGCAACGGGGCTATGAGACGCCTCTTGCGGTCCCGAATGGGTCTGTCCGGCGCCCCGCCGGGCGGGGGAAGACCTGGCTTTGCGGGACGGGGATGCGAGTGAAGTCCTAATGATCGGCTTGGTCATCGTGACCCACGGGGGTCTGGCCTCCGAGTTCCTGTCGGCCATGGAGCATGTGGTGGGCCCGCAGCGCGGGGTCGCGGCCATCTGCATCGGCCCGGAGGACGACATGGAGCGCCGCCGTCGCGACATCGTCGACGCGGCCGCCGCCGTGGACGACGGCGACGGCGTCATCCTGCTGACCGACATGTTCGGCGGCACGCCGTCGAACCTGGCCATTTCGGTGATGGAGCAGACCCACGCCGAGGTGATCGCCGGCCTGAACCTGCCCATGCTGATCAAGCTGGCCAGCGTGCGCGGTCGCGAGACGCTGGAGGCCTGCGTGGCGCACGCCCAGGACGCCGGGCGCAAGTACATCTCGGTCGCGTCGTGGGTGCTCGCGGGCGAGAAATGACCGAGACCACGACGCTGAACATCTGCAACGCCCGGGGCCTGCATGCGCGCGCCTCGGCCAAGTTCGTCAAGCTGGCCTCTGGATTCGAGAGCGAGATCCGCGTGACCCGCGACGGGGTGACGGTCGACGCCCGCTCGATCATGGGCCTGCTGATGCTGGGCGCCGGCATCGGCTGCGACATCGCGGTCGAGGCCGAGGGTCCGGACGCCGCCGAGGCGATCCAGGCCCTGAGCGACCTCGTCGCCCGCAAGTTCGACGAAGACCAGTAGGTCCGCCACCTCGTCGAATTGCACTGCACACCCGAAAACGGCGCAATGTGCAATGGAGTGCAATTGGATCCTCCCGACCACGACAACGCCCCCGATCATGGGGCGCCCGCGTCCTCAGGCGGGAAGATCGGCTCCAGAAATCTTCAGGGCGTTGAAAAGCGCCGGCTTTGCCATCCCAACCTCGCGGGGAGGGCGGGATGGACCGACACTCAGAGCCCCAGCGCCGCGCGGATGTCGCGCCAGTCGACATATTTGAAGTTCTGGGTCCCGACGTCGTTGACGTCGTCCTGGATCACCACCAGCCCCTCCGGGAACGGCCCGACCGCGCCGCCGGCCGCCGCCAGGCCGTCGGTCCCGGTGACGCCGTCCACGGTCCCGTCGACCACCACGAACCGGCCCTTGTACTTCGGTTCCGGGCCGTCGATGCGCCACACGGGGAAGGTCGAGTCGCCCTGGCTGGAGGCGATCAGATAGCGCCTGTCGCCATCCGTGATCGTCGTCAGGCCCTCGGCGTCGGCGACCAGGACCGCCGGGTCGATCGGTTGGACCAGGGTCCTCGCGTCGCCCGTCGCCGGGTCCAGGCCATAGCGCCACAGGCCGACGTTCTCCTCGTTGACATAGAGGGCGTCGGTCGCCTCGTCCGCGGCGCAGCCCTCGGAGATGGAGCCGATCTCGGCGCGGCGCACCTCGCGCGAGACCGGTCGGCCCTCGGCGTCGGCGGTCAGGACGAACTGGCGCAATTCGCCCTCGTGACCGACCAGGATGGCGTGGACTTCGTCGCCGCGTCGGCCGAAGCAGAAGCCGTAGGGTTCGACCACGTCGGTCGTGATGGCGCCCCAGGGACGCACGCCGTTGTCGCCGGTCCCGGCCGGATCGAACAGATAGAGGGCCACCCCGGTCCGGCCGGGCGTGCGGTCGCTGGCCCCGATGAGCAGCTGCGGCCGGCCGCCGATGCTGAGCCCCTCGACCGCGTCGACGTTGTTCAGCAGCCCCTCGGGCATGAATTGCAGGACGCGGCCGTCGAAGCCGTAGACATAGAGGCCGGCCTTCTTGTCCGTGCCCAGGACGAAGCCCGGCGTCCGCTCGCCCTGGACCGTCACCGGCGTCGCCGAGGCCCAGACCGCCGGGTCGTCGGCCGCATCCTGTCCGGCCGTGCCGACCGAGGGCGTCTCCAGAACGGCGCGGACCGGCGCGCCCCGGCCGACGAAGCCTTCGCCCTCGCCCTGGACGTCGACCTCGTGCGTGGCGCAGGCGGCCAGCAGCGCCAGGACGGAGGCGGCGGCGGCCAGGCGGGCGGCGGAACGGAACATCGGCATCTGAACCCCGGCGTCGGAAGGACGGTCGGCGTCCTGATGGTTGCTGGGGCGAACAGGGTCAACGGCGCCGCCGTGACGTTTCGGTCGCGGTTCCGCGACGACCCGTCCGATAACGGAACGATCGTCGCGCCAATGTCCGGAATTCGCGACGCGAGCGTCGCCGAACCTTCGCTCCATCGTCGCCGTCGCCCTCTAATCGGGCCGTCCGATGGCCAAGGCGAAGCGTCGCCGGCCCATGGGGATCACGACATGAAGACGAAACTGCTGATGGGCGCCTCCCTGGCGTCTCTGGCCTTCGCGGGCGCGGCCCTGGCCGACACCGTGACCGGCCGCGTCACCGACAGCGCCGGCGTCCGCGCCCTCCAGGGCGCCCGGGTCCGGCTGGTCGAGCTGAACCGCACGACGGAAGTCGGCCCCGACGGCATGTACCGCTTCACCGACGTGGCGCCGGGCGCCTACACCCTGCGCGTCGACTATTCCGGCGCCGCCACCAACGAGCGGGCCATCACGGTCGCGGGCGGCGAGGCAGTCGTCAACGTCGGCCTCAACGCCGCCGTCGCCGGGGCGGGCGAGCTGGAGCCGGTCGTGGTGATCGGCCAGCGCGCCAACCTGTCCAGCTCGGTGTCGCGCCAGCGCGCCGCCGAAGGCGTCGAGAGCGTCCTGACCCGCGACGCCATCGGCCAGTTCCCGGACCAGAACGTCGCCGAGTCCGTGCGGCGCCTGCCCGGGGTCAATGTGCTGAACGACCAGGGCGAGGGCCGGTTCATCGCCCTGCGCGGCCTGAGCCCGGACCTGAACTCCGCCTCCATCAACGGCGCCCGGGTGCCGGCGCCGGAGGCCGACGTGCGGTCGGTGGCGCTGGACGTGATTCCGTCGGAACTGATCGAATCGATCGAGATCAAGAAGAGCCTGACGCCGGACATGGACGCCGACACCCTGGGCGGCTCCATCGAGATCAAGACCGCCAACGCCTTCGACCGCGGCCGCCCGTTCGCCGCCGTGTCGGCGGAAGGCTCCTACAATGACGCGACCGGCGAATGGTCGCCCAAGTATGCGCTCGATTTCTCGCGCACCTTCCTGGACAACCGCCTGGGGGTCGCGGGCGGCCTGTCCTACTACAAGCGCCGCTTCGCCACCGACAATGTCGAGATGGACGGTTGGGACGAGACCGACGACGGCGTCGTCTTCGCCGATACGGTCGAGTACCGCGACTATGACGTCGAGCGCGAGCGCCGGGGCGCGACCCTGTCGCTGGACTACCGCCTCAACAACGACACCACCCTGTTCCTGCGCGCCCTGCGCAGCGACTTCGCCGACCAGGAGTACAAGGGCCAGCTGGGCTTCGAGTTCGACGAGGCGCCGGCCCTCGCCTCGGGCGACACGGTGACCTTCCTGTCGGGCGACGGCGAAACCAGCGACAACGGCGAGATCAAGGTCGGCCGCGAGCTGAAGGACCGCTTCGAGACCCAGGACATCACCTCCCTGGTCGCCGGCGGCGAGACCTTCGCCGGCGCCTGGACCTTCAACTACGAGGTGTCGTGGTCCAAGGCGCGCGAGAAGGAGGCCGGCTCGGTCGACCCGGCCGCCTTCGAAGCCAAGTTCGACGAGGACGGCGCCTTCGCCGTGACCTTCGACTATTCGGACTACGCCCGCCCGACCTTCGAGGTTCCGGCCGAGTTCCGGGCCCTGTTCCTGGACCCGGAGACCTATGAGTTCGACAAGGCCGAGAAGACCACCCTCAGCCTGTCCGAGGACGAGGAGGTCAGCGCCCGGTTCGACGTCAAGCGCGAGTTCTCGCTGGCGTCCGGCGGCGCCTTCGAACTGCAATTCGGCGGCAAGGCGCGCCAGCGCCACAAGACCTACGACTTCCAGCTGGACGTGCTGGAAGCCATCGACGACTTCACCCTGGCCGACTGGGCCGGGCCGCAGAGCTACGGCCTGATGGATATCGAGCCGCTGGTGGACTACGCCATCGGCGACTTCGTGCGGAACAATCCGAACCTGTTCGAGCGCGACGACATCGAGAGCGACTTCGAATCCGCCGCCGCCGACTATGACGTCAAGGAGAACATCTATTCGGGCTACGCCCTGGGCCGCTATGACAACGGCGGCCTGCACGTGGTCGGGGGCGTGCGCGTCGAGCGGACCGAGGACACGCTGAAGGGCGCGACCGTGGTCCTGACCGAGGACGAGGACGAGGTCATCGTCACCCCGGCGGCCTACGACCGGGAATACACCCACTGGCTGCCCAGCCTGAACGTCAAGTACGACATGGCCTCGGACGTGGTCGTGCGCGGCGCCGTCTACCGCAGCGTCATGCGACCCAAGATCGGCGACATGGCCCCGCGCTTCCTGGTCAACGAGGACAATGAGGGCGAGTTCGGCAACCCCGACCTGAAACCCTATGAGGCGTGGAACTACGACGCCAGCGTCGAGTGGTACTTCGCCCCGAACGCCGTGGTGTCGGGCGGCCTGTTCTACAAGTCGATCAAGAATTTCATCGCCACGCAGGAATTCGACGGCGAGGACTACCCCGAAATGGTGGTCTATCCGGGCGGCGTGGTCGACGAGGTCGAGATGGCCATCAACGGCGACGACGCCTCGATCTTCGGCTTCGAATTCAACTACCAGCAGGCCCTGACCTTCCTGCCGGGCCCGTTCGACGGCCTGCTGGCCGGGTTCAACTACACCTATACGGACACCGAGGGCACGATCTACGCGGGCACGGACGACGAGCGCTCCATCCTCCTGCCGGCCAGTTCCAAGAACACCTTCAACGCGACGCTCGGCTATGAGAAGGGGCCGCTCTCCATCCGCCTGGCCGCCTCCTACCGCGACGGTTACCTGGACGAACTGGGCGGCGACGCCGACGAGGACCGCATGGTCAAGGACCACATCCAGTGGGACATGAGCGGCAAGTACGACATCAACGACCGGGTCCAGGTCTTCGCCGAACTGGTGAACATGGGCGACGAGCCGTACATCGCCTATCAGCGCGGCCCCGGCTCGGACCGCCTGCTGCAGTACGAGGAATACTCCTGGACCGGCAAGACCGGCATCCGCGTCCGCTTCTGACCGGACGCCGGACGTCTTTCGGGAGGGGCCGGGCGGCGACGCCCGGCCCCTTTCGCGTGCGGACGCCGGCTTGACCGACGCGCCGGCCCATGGCGGATGGGAGGCGGATGAGGCGCCGGATCGAGGGCGGCGCGTCCCTTGCAGCGCGCGGGCCGAGCGGGGCGTGGGGCGCCCCAGTATGAAACGGATCGACGGATGTTCCTGGAAGGCGAGATCAACTGGACCCTGGTCTTCGGGGTGCTGGCGGTCGTCGGCTTCGCGCTCGCGCTGATCGCGACCTGGTACGCGGTCGCCCACCGGGTGCGGCACGCCAGCGCCTCGGACCAGCTCGACCTGGTGCAGAAGGTGGCGGAATCGTCGGACCGGCGGCTGTTCGAGACGCTGAACGCCGTGCCGGTGGCCCTGGTCGAGACCGACCACGACGGCAAGTTCACCTTCGCCAACCGGGCCGCGCACCAGCTGCTGGGCCGGCGCGACGCGGAGCTGCTGGGCCTGCGTTTCCACTCGGCGACCTGGGGCATCACCTTCCCGGACGGAAAGCCGATCCCGCCGGACCTGCTGCCCAGCGCGCGGGCGCTGCGCGGCCAGACCGTTCGCGGCTTCCAGCACCTGATGGTCAACGCCGCCACGCGCCGGAAGATGCTGGTCTCGGTGACGGCCATGCCGATCGAGAACGAGCAGGGCCGGATCACCGGCTCCATCGCCGCCATCGTCGAGGCGGACGCGCTGACGGTCCCGGCGATCGAACCCGCCGCGCCCGAACCCGCGCCCCCCGCCGGGCCGAGCCTGTCGGACCGGGTGTTCGACGCCGCCTCCAGCGCCCTGGCGGTGGTCTCTCCGCACGGCCGTATCCGCCAGGCGAACCGCGCCGCCCTGGCCCTGCTGGGCCGGACCGAGGGGGTGGTCGAGGCCGATTTCGCCGACCTGTTCATTCCGGAGGACCATCGCGCCGAGGGCCGCCAGGCCCTGCGCGCCGCCCTGGCCGCCGCCTCGGGCGAGGCCGAGCCGCTGGTCGCGCCGGGGCCGGACGGCGGAACGATCCAGTGGACCCTGCTGCCGCTGGCCGACGAGGCCGGGGCCGTCGAAGCCATCCTGCTGGCCGGCGCGCCTGCGCCCGTCGAGGCCCCGGCCCTTGTCGAGATCGAGGTCCGGACCGAGACCGAGGCCGACACCGAGACGGCGGAACCGTCCCTCCCGGTCGAAGACGCGTCTTCGCCGGAGGTCGCGGCCGCACTGGAGGCGGCGCGGGCCGATTTCGCCCGCCGCGAGGCCGAGATCCTGGCCGGGCGCGACCAGGCGCTGGCCCAGGCGACGGCCGCCGCCGCCGAGGCCGCCCAGGGCGAACGCGAGGCGCGCGAGGCCCTGGCCGACGCCCGCCGGATGGAGACGGTCGGCCGGCTGACCGGCGGCGTGGCGCACGACTTCAAC
>JAEWDF010000084.1 GCA_023390245.1 Pseudomonadota bacterium | reverse complement strand
GAGAGCCGCAGGGCGACGGGCCGCGGTTCCGCGTGCGGGTGCTGGACGGAGCGGTCGCGAGGCGCGCCTGGGAGGTCGACGGGCTGGAGGCGGCCTATGGGGCGGCCCAGCTGGCGACGGACTTTCCGGACGGGCCGGGCGAGGCGGCGCGGCTCGCCGTGGCGCAGTACGGCGCCGGCCACGGCTGGGGCGCGGAGGCGGAAATCCGTCTGATCTAGGCCGATTATGCGCGCGACGGTCTTTGCGGCGGGGCGGGCATGCCCTAACTGACGGCCTTGGCTTTGAATGGAGCGAAGGCGGACGTGGCGAACGATCCCTACAAGGAACTGGGCGTTTCGAAGGGGGCGAGCGCGGACGAGATCAAGAAGGCCTTCCGCAAGCTGGCCAAGGAGCTGCATCCCGACAAGAACCCCGGCGACAAGATCACCGAGGACAAGTTCAAGCGGGTGACGGCGGCCTTCGACATCCTGGGCGACAAGGACAAGAAGGCGAAGTACGACGCCGGCCAGATCGACGGCGACGGCAACGAACAGTTCCGGGGCTTCGGCGGCGGCGGCGCGCGGGGCGGCGGCAATCCGTTCGGCCAGGGCGGCGGCTTTGGCGGCGCAGGCGGGCCGGGCGGACGCGCCGGCTTCGAAGGCATCGACCTGGACGAGCTGTTCGGCATGTTCGGCGGTCAGGGGCGCCAGCGCGGGGCGCGTGACTTCACCGCGCGCGGCCAGGACGTGCGCGCGACGCTGGAGATCAGCCTGGAGGACGCCATCGCCGGGGCGACGCGGCGCATCCAGTTCTCGGATGGGCGGACGCTGGACGTGACCATTCCAAAGGGGGCTTCGGACGGGCAGACGATCCGCCTTCGCGGGCAGGGCGCGCCGGGACGAGGCGCGGAGAACGGCGACGCCCTGATCGAGCTGAAGATCGCGCCGCATCCGATCTATGCCCGGGACGGCGCCGACCTGACGATGGACCTGCCGGTGTCGGTTCCCGACGCCGTTCTGGGCGGCAAGGTGCGCGTGCCGACCCCCGAGGGCGTGGTGCATATGACCGTGCCCAAGGGATCGAACTCGGGCCAGGTGCTGCGGCTGAAGGGGCGGGGGGCGTTCGCGAACGGCAAGCGCGGCGATCTGTTGGCGAAGCTGGTCGTGACCCTGCCGGATGCGCCCGACGAGGCGTTGACGAAGTTCGCCGAGGAATGGCGCGCCAAGCGGCCCTATGCGCCGGGACGATGAGATGGTGATCCAGACCAAGCCCGATATCCGGCCCGCGCGGCCGTGGTTCTCGTCCGGCCCGACCGCCAAGCGGCCGGGCTACAGCCTGGCGGGCCTCCCGCACGACCTGCTGGGGCGCGGCATCCGCGCGCCGGAGGTGGTGGAGCGCTTCGCCCACGGCCTGCGGCTCACGCGCGACGTGCTGGAGGTCCCGGACAGCCATGTGATGCTCTACACGCCCGGCTCCGACACCGGCGCGGTGGAGGCGGCGCTGTGGGGGATGCTGGGCGCGCGGCCGGTGCAGGTGGTCGCCTATGAGAATTTCGGCCTGACCTGGCTGGCCGACGTGAAGGATCACCTGGGGCTGGAGCCCGAGGCCCTGACGGCGCCTTGGGGCGACCTGCCGGACCTGTCGAAGGCGGATTGGACCAAGGACGTGGTGTTCCCGTGGAACGGCACGACCTCGGGCGTGCGCGTGCCGGACGCCGACTGGATCGCCGAGGACCGCGAGGGGCTGGCGATCTGCGACGCCACCTCGGCGGCCTTCGCCATGCCGCTGCCGTGGGACAGGCTGGATGTCGTGACCTTCAGCTTCCAGAAGGCGCTGGGCGGCGAGGCGGGCATCGGGGTGATGGCGCTGTCGCCGCGCGCGGTGGCGCGGCTGGATGGGTATCGGCCCGAGCGGGCCGTGCCCAAGGTGTTGAGGCTCACGGACGGCAAGGGCCGGTTCGACCGGTCGCTGGCGGACGGGGTGGCGATCAACACCTTCTCGATCCTGACGATCGAGGACTGGATCGATGCGCTGGAATGGGCGCGGGGCGTGGGCGGGTTGGACGAGTTGATCCGGCGGACGGACGCCAACTATGCGGCGCTGGCGGAGTGGGTCGGGCGAACCGGCTGGATCGAATTCCTGCCCGAACGGCCGGAAATCCGCTCGACGACCTCGGTGTGCCTGAAGTTCGTCGATCCGCGCGTGACGGGCCTGGACGCCAAGGGTCAGAAGGCGTTCGTGACGCGTTTCAAGGCGCTGCTGGAAGGCGAGGGCGCGGTGTTCGACATGGAGCCGCACCGGAACGCGCCTCCGGGCCTGAGATTGTGGTGCGGCTGCACGGTGGAGACCGCCGACGTGGTCGCTGCGACGCCCTGGCTGGAGTGGGCGTTCGAGACGGCGCTGCAATCCTCCCCCGAGTAGCGAAGCGGAACGGGGGAGGGGGACCACGCGCAGCGTGGTGGAGGGGGCGAAGTTCCCATGACCCCATGCTGCGAAGTCGGTGACCCTGTCTCGGAAATCGGAGTCGGGGCCGCCCCTCCACCACTTCGTGGTCCCCCTCCCCCGCTTTGCGGGGGAGGATCAAGAGGGACGACACCGGATGATTCCCCCGCTATAGGCTGCGCCCGCATTCAAGCGGAGTACGGACCTTGGCGAACGTTGCGGTGGTCGGCGCCCAGTGGGGCGACGAGGGCAAGGGCAAGATCGTGGACTGGCTGTCCAACCGCGCCGACATGGTGGTGCGGTTCCAGGGGGGGCACAACGCGGGCCATACGCTGGTGGTGGACGGCAAGGTCTACAAGCTGGCGCTGCTGCCCTCGGGCGTCGTGCAGGGCAAGCCGTCGGTCATCGGCAACGGCGTTGTGGTCGATCCCTGGCACCTGGTGAAGGAGATCGAGGCCATCCGCGCCCAGGGCGTGGACATCACCCCCGATATCCTGACCATCGCCGACAACGCCTGCCTGATCCTGCCCATCCATCCGGCGCTGGACGTGGCGCGCGAGGCGGCGGCCAGCGCGCCGGGCGCGCGGATCGGCACGACCGGCCGCGGCATCGGCCCGGCCTATGAGGACAAGGTGGGCCGCCGGGCGATCCGGGTCTGCGACCTGGCCGACGCCGACGACCTGAAGGTCAAGATCGACCGGCTGCGATCCCACCACGATCCGCTGCGGGCGGGCCTGGGGCTGGAGCCGATCGATCCGGAGGCGCTGCTGAACCAGCTTCTTGAGATCGCGCCGAAGGTCCTGCCCTATGTGAAGCCCGCGTGGCGGGTGCTGGACCAGGCGCAGAAGGCGGGCAAGCGGGTGCTGTTCGAGGGCGCGCAGGGCGCCTTCCTGGACGTGGACCACGGCACCTATCCCTATGTGACCAGCTCCAACACCGTGGCCGGGCAGGCGGCGGCGGGGTCCGGCATCGGGCCCAAGGGCGTCGGCTATGTGCTGGGCATCGTCAAGGCCTACACCACGCGGGTCGGCGAGGGGCCGTTCGCCTGCGAACTGGATGACGACGTGGGCGAGCACCTGGCGACGGTTGGACGCGAGGTCGGGGTCAACACCGGCCGGGCGCGGCGCTGCGGCTGGTTCGACGCGGTGCTGGTGCGCCAGTCGGTGGCGATCAACGGCATCGACGGCATCGCCCTGACCAAGCTGGACGTGTTGGACGGGCTGAAGACGTTGAAGATCTGCGTCGGATACCGGGTCAACGGCGAGGTGCTGGACTATCTGCCCTCCAGCCTGAAGGACCAGGCGGCGGCCGAGCCGGTGTTCGAGGAACTGGACGGCTGGGACGAGAGCACGGGCGGGGTTCGCAGCTTCAAGGACATCAACGCCAACGCCATCAAGTACGTGCGGCGGATCGAGGAATTGATCGGCGCGCCGGTGGCCCTGCTGTCCACCAGCCCGGAGCGGGACGACACCATACTGATGCGCGATCCGTTCCAGGGCTAAGCAACGGATTCAAAGGGTCTTAACCGGAATGGTCCAGGATGGGCGGACGCAAGGAGCCGCCCGTGTTCGCCGCCGACGCCAAGACCCTGAGCCGCATCGCGCCCGCGCTGAGCCGCGTGGTGGTCATCGAGCCCAATACGGCGGCCGCGCGGCTGCTGGCCGACATCCTGAAGGGGCTTGGCGCGCGCGAGATCTATGTGGAAGGCGACGAGGAGCGGGGCCTGGAACTGGCCGGCGATGTCGAGCCGGGGGTCATCTTTCTGGAGCGCGGGGGCCAGACGCTGAACGGCGAAAGGCTGGCCCGGCGCATCCGACGCTCGCACATGAGCTGCCGTATGGCGCCGATCATCATGGTGACGGCCGAGGCGACCGCCGCCGCCATCAAGGGCGCGCGCGACGCCGGCGTCCATGAATTCCTGAGGAAGCCCTACACCACCGGAGACCTGTTCCGGCGCATCGAGAATGTGGCGCTGAAGCCCCGGCCGTGGGTCGAGGCGGTCAACTATGTCGGGCCGGACCGGCGCCGCTTCAACTCGGGCGAATATGCGGGCGTGCGCAAGCGCCGGGGGGAAGCGAGCCTGGGCGACATCGACGTGCGCGACCAGGCGGCGCGGATCCTGGTGTCGGCGCTGACCCAGTTCGATCAGGACCCGCCGCAGGCCCTGCGGGCGCTGCGCCAGCAGGCGGAGACGCTGAAGGGCGTGGCCGTCAAGGCCGGCGACGCCCGACTGGCCATCGCCGCGGCCGGGCTGGAGAGCTACCTGGCGTCGGGCGCGGTGACCAAGGCGGGGCTGGCCCAGCCGGTCGGCGCCATCATCGCCCTGGGCGAGCCGGTGAAGGTGGCGGCGCGCGCCGGATAGGGCGATCCTCCCCGTGAAGGGAGGAGGATCGTGTCGGGTCAGGCGTCGACCAGGTTCCGCTCCTCGGCGGCAGCGCGCATCGCTTTCTGGAGCTTTTCGAAGGCGCGGACCTCGATCTGGCGAACGCGCTCGCGCGACACGCCGTACTGGCCGGCGAGTTCCTCCAGGGTGACCGGGTCGTCCTTGAGGCGGCGCTCGGTGAGGATGTGCTTCTCGCGGTCGGTCAGCTCCTCCATGGCTTCCTGGAGCAGGCCCATGCGGATGCTGCGTTCCTCGGTCTCGGCCAGGCGGGTCTCCTGGGAGACGGCGTCGTCATCGGCCAGCCAGTCCTGCCACTCGCTCTCGCCGTCGGCGCGCAGCGGCGCGTTCAGCGAAGCGTCGCCGCCGAGGCGGCGGTTCATGTCGGTGACTTCCTGCTCGGTCACGCCCAGCTTGGTGGCGATGGCCGACAGGTGTTCCGGGTGCAGGTCACCTTCCTCGAAGGCGGAGATCTGGCTCTTGGCCTTGCGCAGGTTGAAGAACAGCTTCTTCTGCGCGGCGGTGGTGCCCATCTTCACCAAGGACCAGGAACGCAGGATGTATTCCTGGATCGAGGCGCGGATCCACCACATGGCGTAGGTGGCCAGGCGGAAGCCCTTGTCCGGATCGAACTTCTTCACGGCCTGCATCAGACCGACGTTGCCTTCGGAGATGACCTCGCCGATCGGCAGGCCATAGCCGCGATAGCCCATGGCGATCTTGGCCACGAGGCGCAGGTGGGAGGTGACGAGACGGTGGGCGGCCTCGGGATCCTGATGCTCGGACCAGCGCTTGGCGAGCATGAATTCCTCGTCCTTGGTCAGCATCGGAAACTTGCGGATTTCCGAGAGATAGCGCGACAGCCCCTGTTCGGGCGACATGATCGCGAGCGTGTTGTTGGCAGCCATGTAAGTGGTCCCTCCGACCGAAGCATCGAGCAGGTTCCGCAGCGCCGGCCACTGAATGTGCGCCGTCGCCTCACCCCTCAACCGGTCAGATGGCTATCGGTTGCCCGCTTTGTCAGAGGGGCTGGGCCACACGAAAGCGTGACCGTTGCCGATGCGCCACGCCGCACCGATCGACGCTTCATATAGAACAAAGTCGGTTGCTGTTCAAGGGGGCCGCGACCACGGGACGACTTGTCGGGGATCGGAACCGGTCGCTATGACACCGGTATCAAGAATGCTGGGAGGCGGACATGGGAATCGGGCTGACACGGCGGGGCGCGCTCGTGGCCGGTGCGGCTCTGGGCCTGGTTCCGAACGCGGCGCGGGCGCAGGCCGATGCGGTCGAGCGCTGGGGCGTGTTCGAGGCGGTGCTGACGGGGCGGATCGAGCATGATCCCTTCGGCGTCGCCTTGACCGGCGTCTTCACGGACGGGCGGACGACGGCGCGGGTTCCGGGTTTCCACGACGGGGACGGGACCTGGCGCATCCGCTTCTCGCCGCCCGAGACGGGCGCATGGCGCTGGCGGACGGAGAGCCCGGTCGCCGCGCTTGACGGCCGGGAGGGTGCGTTTGAGGTCACCTCGCCCGGGCCGGGCAATCATGGTCCGGTCTCGGTCGTCGACGACTATCACTTCGCCCATGCCGACGGGACGCCGTTCCGCCAGATCGGCACCACAAGCTATGGCTGGTCGCACCAGCCGGAGGCGATGCGCCATCGCACGCTGGAGACGCTGAAAGGCGCGCCGTTCAACAAGATCCGCATGCTGGTGCCGCCCAATGCGGCGGTGCGGACCAATGCGGGGCCGCAGCCCTTCGTCCGCACGGGGCCGGGCCCGCGCGACTGGGATCCGATGCGTCCCGATCCCGCCTTCTTCCAGCGGCTGGACGCCTGCGTGGCGGCGCTGTGCGACATCGGGGTGCAGGCGGACCTGATCCTGTTCCATCCCTATGACCAGGCGTCCGGCCTGCACGCCATGCCGGCGGAGTGGGACGAACGCTATCTGCGCTATGTCGTGGCGCGCTATTCGGCCTATCGGAACGTCTGGTGGTCGCTGGCCAACGAATTCGACATCCTGAAGAAGTCGGAGGAGGACTGGGACCGGCTGTTCCAGGTGGTGCGCGACGCCGATCCGCATGGCCGGCTCCGCTCGATCCACAACTGGCGACGGCTGTACGACAACGGCAAGCCCTGGGTGACCCATTCCAGCATCCAGAACGGCTCGGCCGTGCTGGACGACGCGCGGGCCGAGACGTACCGCAGCGTCTGGAAGAAGGCGGTGGTTTTCGACGAGGTCTGCTACGAGGGGAATCTGGACCAGCGCTGGGGAAACCTGACCGGTCCGGAGATGGTGCGCGCCTTCTGGCACGGCCTGGTCGGCGGGACCTACGTCGGCCATTCCGAATGCCTTCCCACCCAGGCCGGCGGCGGATTCTGGCTGGGCGAGGGGGGCGAATTGCGCGGCGAGAGCGCGCCCCGCCTGGCCTTCCTGAAGTCGATCATGGAGGCGGGACCGCGGCCGGGGATCGATCCGATCGACAAGTGGTGGGAGCAGCACCTGGGCGGTGCGCCCGGTCAATATTATCTGCGCTATTTTGGCGCCGCCGTCCCGACCGAATGGGCGGTGGAATTGCCCAAGGACGCCCTGGAGGGCGGCGAACGGTTCCATCTGGACGTGATCGACACATGGAACATGACGATCGAACGCCAAACCGAGGTCTGGACGATGCGGCCGAAGACGGGAGACCGCTATTATTTCAATGATCCGGACCGACGGACGCTGGCTCTGCCGGGACGACCCTGGATGGCGGTGCGGCTGACGCGGGCCTAGCGAAGGCGGGCGCGCAGGTCGGCCAGGGCCGCATTCCAGGCCGTCGCGTCGCCGTCATGCCTGTCCGGATGCAGAGGCTGGAGAGCGCGCACGGCCTCAGCCCGATCAGGGGCGGCGACACTGGGATCGGTCAGGCCCTCCTGCGCCGCGAAGGCGGCGAGAGCGGCTCGGTCCTGCGCGGGGCGGTTCGGCCCGGCGGGCGCGTCCAGGCGATGGCCGGCCCAACGGATGGCGTCGATGATCTGAAGGCGGAAGCGCGGATCGTCCCAGGTCGAGGGCGTGTGGCCCAGGTTGGTGTAGAACAGGCGTCCCCGGCCGATCTGGCGCACCCAGGTCACGGGCACGGGATAGGGGCGGCGCAGGCGGCCGGCGCGCATGTCCAGCGCCTGCAAGACCCGCACGCGGCCGGGCCCGAACCCGGTGTACTGGTAGATTTCCTCGGCGTAGTCGGTTCCGTCGGGCCACATGGACGCCAGGGGGTGGTCGGGCTCGAGGTTCGCCAGGCGGATCGGCGTGCCCTGGGTCCAGGGGTGGCCGTCGAAGAGGCCGCCGATGAAGTCGCGCCAGGCCGTTTCGCCGCCTTCGAAATCGAGCGCGGTGTCCGCAGCGCTGTGGACGCCGACGAAGCCGCCGCGGCCGCTTTCGATCCAGGCCTGGATCGCCGCCCAGGTCTCCCGGTTCACGGGCAGGGCGCCGGTGGTGGAGAAGATGAGGACGTCGAGGTCCGCCAGCCGCTCGGGCGTCAGGTCGCGGGCGTCCTGGGTCAGCGTGACGGTGAAGGCGCCGCTGTCGCGGGCCATGGCTTCAAGCGCCAGCTCCGAGGGGGCCAGGCCGTCCGACGGGCGGCGCACCGTCTCGTGGACGAAGCCGACCGACTGGCTGAGATAGAGGACGCGGAGCGGTCGGGTGTCGAATTGGGCGGCCGCGGCGGTCGCGACGCCGAGGGCGAACAGCAGCGCGATCAGCCCGCGGATCACAGCCTCATATCCCCAGAATGCCGCGATAGGTCGGGTGGACCACGTCGGCGTGTTCCGGGTGTTTCTGAAGATAGGCCGAGAAGAAGGGGCAGACGGGCAGGAGCTGGAGACCGCGTTCGCGGACATCGGCGATGACGCGCCGGGCCAGGCGGCTGGCGATCCCGCGTCCTTCGAGGCGCGCCGGAACCAGGGTCTCGGTGACCATCAGGTTGGGCGGCGTCAGATTGTAGGCCACGACCGCGACCTCGCCCTCGATCGGCAGTTCGTAGCGCTTGAGATCGACGTTGTCGCGGATGTCCGGGTCGGGCGCGGTCTCGGTCATGGGATGGACTCAGAGGTCGGAGAGCAGGGCTTCGAGCTCCATCATATCAGCCGGCGGGGCGGTTTCGAAGCGCAGAGCCTGACCCGTGATCGGGTGGATGAAGCCCAGGACGGCGGCGTGCAGCGCCTGGCGCCCCAGGCCGGCCTGTGCGACGGCCGCGCGGACGGCCTGCGCCGGCGCGCCCGAACCATAGGTCGGATCGCCCAGGATCGGCGCGCCCTTCGAGGCCAGATGGACGCGGATCTGGTGGGTGCGGCCGGTGTGCAGGGTGCAGGCCACCCGCGCCGCCAGGGGCGCGCCGCCGGCCTTGGCCGGTTCGCCGAAGGTTCGCTGGACGACATAGTCGGTGACCGCCTCGCGGCCGCCGCTCCTCAGCACCGCCATCTTCTTGCGATCGCCGCTGGAGCGGCCGATGCGGGTCTCGATCCGCCCCCTGGCCGGGGACGGCGCGCCGCGCGTCAGGGCGATATAGGTGCGCTCGATGTCATGGGTCGCGAACAAGGCGGACAGGCCCGCGTGGGCGCGGTCGGATTTGGCGGCGACCATGACGCCGGACGTGTCCTTGTCCAGCCGGTGGACGATGCCCGGCCGGGCCACGCCGCCGATGCCCGACAGCCCGGCGCCGCAATGGGCCAGGAGAGCGTTGACCAGGGTGCCGGTCTCCGACCCGGGCGCCGGATGGGCGGCCATGCCCGCTGGCTTGTCGATGACGATCAGGTCCGCGTCCTCGTAGAGGACGGTCAGGGGAATGGCCTCGGGCCGGGGATCGGCCGGGGCGACCGGGGGCAGGGCGATGGCGTAGAGGCCCGGCCGCGCCTTGGCCGCGCCGCCCATCACGGGCTGGCCGTCCAGGGTGATCGCGCCGTCAGCCAGCAGGGCCTGGATGCGCGCGCGCGACAGGGCGGGGAAGGCCTCCGCCAAAGCCTTGTCCAGCCGTCCGCCGGCCTCGATGCGGGCCCGCAGAATCTCGATGTCATCGTCTTCGGTGTCGGACACGGCGCCTCCGGCCCCGCCATAGCATGGCGGCGAGGCCCGACGGCAAGCTTGGCCTTTGTCGTCCCGTTGTGGCACAATCGCCGGGTGCGCCTTGGGGGAGGATGACATGATGGGACTCGTTGCGCGCCTGGGGACGGTCGCCGGCGTGGGAACGGCGGCGCTGCTGCTGGGCAGCTGCGCCACCATGAGCAAGGACCAGTGCCTGGCCGGCGCCTGGGGCGAGGTTGGCTTCGCCGACGGGGCCGAGGGCTATCCGATGAGCCGGCTGGACGAGCATGTCCAGGCCTGCGCCAAATACGGGGTCGCGCCGAACCCGGCCGCCTACGCCTCGGCGTGGGAAGACGGGCTGCGGCGCTACTGCACGCCCGCGCGGGGCTTCCTGGAGGGACGGCAGGGCGACACCTATCATGGCGTCTGCCCGCCGGCGCAGGAGGCGCGCTTCCTGCCCGCCTATCGCGACGGCCAGGTAGTCCACGAGGCCGAGTCGATGGTCGAGGAGGCCAGCAGCCGGATCAGCAGTCTGAACGGCCGGATTCGCGACGCCGACGACAAGCTGGAGGCCAAGGAGCGCGACCTGCGCGCCGAAGGCCTGTCGGAGGACGAGAAGCGGGCGATCCGCAACCGCATCGCCGAGGTCAGGAACGACCGGCGCAACGCCGAGCGCGACCTGCGCGACGCCCGCCGGGACCTGGACGAGGCCGAGCGCGAGGCGCGCCAGGTGCGTCTGCACTTCGTCGGACTCTACGGCCCCTGGTGAGGGATCGGGCGAGCCGGCGTTCCGCCCGTCCGGATCAGGCCGCCCTGGACGCCGCGCCGCGGAAGGACGGGTCGAGCTCGCCCGAGGCATAGCGCCTGGCCATCTGGGCGGTGGACAGCGGGCGGATCTTCGACGCCTGGCCCTCGCAGCCGAACTGCTGGTAGCGCTCGATGCAGAGCTTCTTCATCGCCTCCTTGGCCGGCTTCAGATAGGCGCGGGGGTCGAACTCGCCCGGCTTCTCCGTCAGCACCTTGCGGATGGCGCCGGTGATGGCCATGCGGTTGTCGGTGTCGATGTTGACCTTTCGCACCCCGTGCTTGATGCCGCGCTGGATCTCCTCGACCGGCACGCCCCAGGTCTGGGGCATCTGGCCGCCATAGGCGTTGATGATGTCCTGAAGTTCCTGCGGCACCGAGGAACTGCCGTGCATCACCAGGTGGGTGTTGGGCAGGCGGCGGTGAATCTCCTCGATCACGTTCATGGCCAGGATGTCGCCGTCCGGCTTCTTGGTGAACTTGTAGGCGCCGTGGCTGGTGCCCATGGCGATGGCCAGGGCGTCGACCTTGGTGGCGGCGACGAATTCGACCGCCTGATCCGGATCGGTCAGCAGCTGGGAGTGGTCCAACTTGCCCTCGAAGCCGTGGCCGTCCTCGGCCTCGCCCATGCCGGTCTCGAGGCTGCCCAGCACGCCCAGTTCGCCCTCGACCGAGACGCCGCAGGCGTGGGCCATCTCGGTCACGCGGCGCGTGACATCGCGGTTGTATTCGTAGGAGGCGGGGGTCTTGGCGTCTTCCTCCAGCGAGCCGTCCATCATGACGCTGGTGAAGCCGTACTGGATGGCCGTGGCGCAGGTGGCGGGGCCGTTGCCGTGGTCCTGGTGCATGCACACCGGGATGTGGGGATAGAGCTCGGCCAGGGCGTCGATCAGCTTGGCCAGGACGATGTCGTTGGCGTAGTTGCGGGCGCCGCGGCTGGCCTGGATGATGACCGGCGCGTTGACGGCTTCCGCCGCCTCCATGATCGCCAGGCCCTGCTCCATGTTGTTGATGTTGTAGGCCGGCAGGCCGTAGTCGTTCTCCGCCGCATGGTCGAGCAGCTGTCGCAGCGTGATGCGCGCCATTGGGTAATCTCCTGAGCCGATAGTCTTTTTTGTTGGCCGAATCTTAGCGCCGACCACGCCTCAAGTCACGCAATGTTACAGGCGACTCGAGGCGCGATCCTTATAGCTCGGCTTGGCGGCCCGGGTTGCGTCGAACGGCGAAAATCCTGACGCTGCGTCAGCCGCGCAACGCCTCGACGCCGGGCAGGGCCTTGCCCTCCATCCATTCCAGGAAGGCGCCGCCGGCGGTGGAGACGAAGGTCATGTCGTCCGCGACGCCGGCGTGGTTCAGGGCCGCGACCGTGTCGCCGCCGCCGGCGACCGCGACCAGGGCGCCGGACTTGGCCAGGTCGGCGGCGGCCTTGGCGGCCTTGACGGTGGCGGCGTCGAAGGGCGGGACCTCGAACACGCCCAGCGGGCCGTTCCAGATCAGGGTCTTGGACAGGGCCATGGCCTTGACCAGCTTCTCGACCGTCAGCGGGCCGGCGTCGAGAATCTTCTCGTCGTCGCCGATGTCCTCGCGCGTCAGGACGATGCGGGTTTCGGCGCCCGGCTTGACCTCGGTCGCGACCACCACGTCGATCGGCAGCAGGATTTCGCAACCCTTGGCCTCGGCCTCCGTCAGGATGGCGCGGGCGGTGTCCGCCATGTCCTTTTCCGCCAGGGAGCCGCCGATATCGACGCCTTGGGCGTAAAGGAAGGTGTTGGCCATGCCGCCGCCGATGGCCAGCTTGTCCAGCCGCCCGACCAGATTCTTCAGCAGGTCCAGCTTGGTCGAAACCTTGGAGCCGCCGACAATGCCGAGCACGGGTTTCACCGGATTGCCCAGCGCCTTGTCCAGCGCCTCCAACTCGCGGCGCATCGATTCCCCGGCATAGGCCGGCAGCAGGCGCGCCAGGCCTTCGGTCGAGGCGTGGGCGCGGTGGGCGGCGGAGAAGGCGTCGTTGACGTAGAGGTCGCCCAGTTCCGCCAGCTGCGCGGCGAACGCGGGATCGTTCTTCTCTTCGCCCTTGTGAAAGCGGACGTTCTCCAGCAGCACCACGCCGCCGGGATCGACGTCGGCGATGGCCGCCTTGGCGGCGTCGCCCACGCAATCGTCGGCGAAGCGGACCGGCGCGCCCAGCAGATTTTCCAGTTCATCGACGACGGGTTGCAGGCTCATCGACGGCACGCGCTCGCCCTTGGGCCGGTCGAAGTGGGCCAGGAGCGCGACCTTGGCCCCCGCGTCCCGCAGGCGCTGGATCGTCGGCAGGGCGACGCGCAGGCGGGTGTCGTCGGTGACCTTGCCGTCCTCCATCGGGACGTTGAAGTCCACGCGGACCAGCGCCGTCTTGCCGGCGAGGTCCTTGGCGTCGTCGAGGGTGCGGAAGGTCATGAGGAAGTTCCAGATCTTTCCTTCTCCCTGTGGGAGAAGGTGGCCCGCAGGGCCGGATGAGGGTCGGATATCGCAGTCGGCGTAAGCCGTGGTCAGGACGCGATCAAGCGCGCGTGTTCTCGAATGGCGGCGATGATCCGGTCGGATTCGGTCGTCGCCTGGGCGTTGGAGAAGCGGAGGATCGTCCAGCCGAGATTTTCCAGGTCGATACGCCGCAGGTGGTCCTTCGTCACGATGTCGTCCCGTTCGTGAATCCCGCCATCGATTTCGATCACAAGCCGCAAGCGTTCGCAGGCGAAGTCGGTGATATAGCGGCCGATGGGATGCTGACGTCGAAACTTGTGACCGTCGATCCTGCCGCCTCGGAGCAAGGCCCAGGCGCGCTGTTCGGCCAATCCGGAGCGTTGTCGGAGGGTGCGGGCGAAGGTCGTGCGTTCGGATGTCATGGACCCGACCCTCACCCTTTCGCGCAGCCAATCGCCTTCGGCTCTTGGGCGCTCAAGCCCTCTCCCAGAGGGAGAGGGACTCCGAGTTGCTTACAGGAACTTCGCCATCACCAGGGCCGTGTCGCTCATCCGCGTCGCGAAGCCCCATTCGTTGTCGTACCAGCTCAGCACGCGCGCCAGCGTGCCGTCGATGACCTGGGTCTGGGGCAGGGCGGCGGTGGAGGAGGCGGCGATGTGGTTCAGGTCCGAGGACACCAGCGGATCGGTCGTGGTGAACAGGACGCCCTTCATCGGGCCGTCGGCGGCGGCCTGGAGCGCGGCGTTGATCTCCTCCACCGTGGTCGTGCGGCCGGCGACGACCTTGAGGTCCACCACCGAGACGTTCGGGGTCGGGACGCGGATCGAGGAGCCGTCCAGCTTGCCCTTCAGTTCCGGCAGGACAAGGCCCAGGGCCTTGGCGGCGCCAGTCGAGGTCGGGATCATCGACAGGGCGGCGGCGCGGGCGCGGTACAGGTCCTTGTGCATCGTATCCAGCGTCGGCTGGTCGCCGGTGTAGGAGTGGATGGTGGTCATGTAGCCGCGCTCGACGCCGAACAGGTCGTTCAGCACCTTGGCCACCGGGGCCAGCGCGTTGGTGGTGCACGAGCCGTTGGACACGACGATGTCGTCGGCGGTCAGGGTGTCGTGGTTGACCTTGAAGACGATGGTCTTGTCGGCGCCATCGGCCGGGGCCGAGACCAGCACGCGCTTGGCGCCGGCCTTCAGGTGGGCGCTGGCCTTCTCCTTGGACGTGAAGATGCCTGTGCATTCCAAGGCGATGTCGACCTTCAGGTCCTTGTGCGGCAGGTTGGCCGGGTCGCGCTCGGCCGTGACCTTGATCTTGCCCAGGCCGACGTCGATCCAGTCGTCGCCGCTCTCGACCGTGCCGGGGAACCGGCCGTGCACCGAATCGTAGCGCAGCAGGTGGGCGTTGGTGGCCACCGGGCCCAGGTCGTTGATCGCCACCACCTCGATGTCGCGACGGCCGTGCTCGACGATCGAGCGCAGGACGAGACGGCCGATGCGGCCGAAACCATTGATGGCGACGCGAACGGTCATGGGGCGGGCTCCTCTGAACGGTATGTTGGCTGGGCGTTTCAATGAGCCGGGGCGCGGCGCGTTTCAACCCCGCGCCCATAACATCGCGCGTTCGACTGTTACGCTTTTCGGCCTTGCGGCAAGAAACACCCTATCCGGGGGTGAAATTCGGCCCTCGTGAAAAATTTTTCCTCATCCGGCTTGCGTCGGCCCAGCGGCTATGGTTTCTTGCCGATAGAACGAGGGAGCCAGCCGTGGCCACGATTTTGCGCGACATGAAGGGACGCACCGCCGAAGCGGTCGCCGTCGCGCGCGCGCCGATCGGCCTGGAAAGCCCGATTTTCCTCATTACGCTCGTACTTCTTGGCCTGCTTACGCAAGCGGCGTGGATGCGCGTGACCTGACCTAAACACACTCAGGATCGCCTCGCACCACCCCGCTCCCGAAAGGAAGCGGGGTTTTTCGTGCTTGGCGGTTCGAACCGAACCGGACCGATGACGCAAGATTCTACCTCTGAGACCCGTAAACCGAACGCGCGCAGCGCGGCGGTGACGCATGGCCCGAACCGGGCCGCGGCGCGCTCCTATCTGCGCGCCGCCGGGATGCAGGACGCCGACTTCGACAAGCCGATGATCGGCATCGTCAACACCTGGTCGACGGTCACGCCCTGCAACATGCACCTGGACCGCCTGGCCAGGGACGTGCGCGCCGGCATTGTCGCGGCGGGCGGCTATCCGGTCGACTTCAACACCATCGTCGTCACCGACGGCATCTCGATGGGCACGGAAGGCATGAAGGCCTCGCTGATCAGCCGCGAGGTGGTCGCCGACAGCATCGAACTGGCCATCGAGGGGCACCAGCTGGACGGTGTGGTCTGCATCGTCGGCTGCGACAAGACCATCCCGGCGGCGGCCATGGCCCTGGCGCGGATGGATATCCCCGGCCTGGTCTATTACGGCGGCACCATCATGCCCGGCGTGATCGCGGGCAAGGAGGTCTCGGTTCAGGAGGTGTTCGAGGCCATCGGCGCCCATGCGGCCGGAAGCCTGGACGACGCCGGCCTGCACGCGGTCGAGAGTGCGGTCTGCCCCGGCGCCGGGGCCTGTGGCGGCCAGTTCACCGCCAACACCATGGCCATGGCCCTGTCGATGATGGGCATCAGCCCCATGGGCGCCAACGACGTGCCGGCGGTCGATCCGGCCAAGGCGGCCGAGGGCGAGCGCTGCGGCCGCCTGATCGTCGAGCGGGTCTTCGCCGGGGACACGGCGCGCAAATACATCACCAAGGCCAGCCTGAAGAACGCGGCGATCGCGGCGTCCGCGTCGGGCGGGTCGACCAATGCGGTCATGCACCTGACCGCCATCGCGGCCGAGGCGGGCGTCGATTTCGGCGTCGAGGACTGCCACCAGGCCTGCGTCGAGGCGCCGGTGATCTGCGACCTGAAGCCGGGCGGCCGGTTCCTGGCCTCGCACCTGTTCGCCGCCGGCGGCACGCGGCTGGTCGCCCAACGGCTGGCCCAGGCGGGCAAGATCGTCAACGCGCCGACCGTCACCGGCCGCAGCCTGTTCGCCGAGGCGGCCGAGGCCGAGGAGGCGCCGGGCCAGCAGGTGGTCGCCAGCATCGACGCCCCGGTCATGGCGCGCGGCTCCTACGCCGTCATCTACGGCGACGTGGCGCCCGAGGGCGCGGTGATCAAGCTGACGGGCCACAAGGTCGACAGGTTCGAGGGCCCCGCCTGCGTCTTCGACAGCGAGGAAGACGCCTTCCACGCCGTCCAGGACGGCTCGGTCGGCGAGGGCGACGTCATCATCATCCGCTACGAGGGCCCCAAGGGCGGTCCGGGCATGCGCGAGATGCTGCAGGTCACCGCCGCCCTGAAGGGCCGCAAGGTCGACAACGTCGCCCTGATCACCGACGGCCGCTTCTCCGGCGCCAGCTATGGCTTCGTCGCCGGCCATGTCTCGCCCGAGGCCGCCGTCGGCGGCCCGATCGCCCTCATTCGCGATGGTGACCGCATCACCATCGACGTCACCAACCGCCGGATCGACGTGGACGTCGACCTGGCGACGCGCCGGGCGGGCTTTACGCCCCACGTGGCCCGCCCGGCGCGAGGTGTCTTCGCCAAGTACCGCGCCTCGGTCGCCTCGGCCTCGCAGGGGGCCGTGACCATTCCGAACCCGCCGCCGGCCCAGACGCCGGCCTCCGTCAAGAAACCCGCTGCTCAGGACGCCTGACCCATGGCCATCACCATCTACACCAACGACGACATCAAGCCGGGGGCCATCGCCGGCCAGCGCATCGCCATCATCGGCTATGGCTCACAAGGCCGTGCGCACGCGCAGAACCTGCGCGACAGCGGCCATGACGTGATCGCCGGCGTCCGCGAAGGCGGCCAGGGCTGGAAGCACGCCACCGCCGACGGCATTCCGACCGCCGAGCCGGCCGAGGCGGTCAAGGGCGCCGACATCATCGCCATTCTGACACCCGACATGATCCAGGGCGACGTCTATCGCGACGTGATCGAGCCGAACGCCAAGGAAGGCTCGGCCCTGCTGTTCGCGCACGGCTTCTCGATCATCTACGGCCGCATCACCCCGCGCCCGGACATGGACGTCATTCTGGTCGCGCCCAAGGGGCCGGGCGATCTGGTTCGTCGCGAGTTCCAGCGCGGCCGCGGCGTCCCCAGCCTGTTCGCCATCGAAAAGGACGTCACCGGCAAGGCGCGCGACCGCGCCATGGGCTACGCCAAGGGCAACGGCGGCGCGACCGGCGGCCTGCTGGAGACCACCTTCCGCGAAGAGACCGAGACGGATCTGTTCGGCGAACAGGCCGTCCTGTGCGGCGGCGCCAAGGAACTGGTCATCCAGGGCTTCAACACCCTGGTCGAGGCCGGCTACCAGCCCGAGATCGCCTATTTCGAATGCCTGCACGAGCTGAAGCTGATCGTGGACCTGTTCTACGAGGGCGGCATCTCGAAGATGCACCACTTCATCTCCGAGACGGCTAAGTACGGCGCCGTCGCCAGCGGCCCGCGCGTGGTCACCGAAGAGACCAAGGCCCGCATGAAGACCATCCTGGACGAGATCCAAGACGGAACCTTCGCCAAGAACTGGATCGCGGAGAACGACGCCGGCAAGCCGCAGTACGAGGCCTGGCTGAAGCAGGACCGTGAGAGCCAGATCGAACAGGTCGGCGCGCGCCTGCGCGAGCGCATGGCCTGGCTGAACACGCCCAAGTCCGAAGCGGCCTGAGCCAGACCAAGGACCGGATGCCCCCGATGACCGCCGCCGCCTTCAAGTCCCAAGCCGAGGCCGCCCCCCAGAAAGCCCCCGTGGCGGGGGCGCGCCTGTTGGTCTCCACCCTGGAGCGGCTGGGCGTGGAGGTGGTGTTCGGCTATCCGGGCGGCGCTATCATGCCCGTCTATGACGCCTTGGCCGGGGCGAGGCTGAAGCACATCCTGGTCCGCCACGAGCAGGGCGCGGCCTTCGCCGCCGACGCCTATGCGCGCAAGAGCGGCAAGGTCGGGGTGTGCATGGCGACGTCGGGGCCCGGCGCCACCAACCTGGTCACCGGCATCGCCAACGCCATGATGGATTCGGTGCCGATGGTCTGCATCACCGGCAACGTCCCCCAGGGCGTCATGGGCACCGACGCCTTCCAGGAGATCGACATCTTGGGCGTCACCATGCCCATCGTGAAGCATTCGATCCTGGTCCGCGACGCCGCCGACGTTCCGGCGGCGATCGAGGAGGCCTTCCACATCGCCGCCTCGGGCCGTCCCGGGCCGGTGCTGGTCGACCTGCCCAAGGACGTCCAGTTCGCCGAGACGACCGGGGATCGCGGCTTCCACATCCCGAACGAGGCCGCGAGCGTCGACCACGACGCCGTCGCCGCCGCCGAGGCTGCGATCCGCGCCGCGAGCAGGCCGCTGGTCTATGTCGGCGGCGGCGTGAAGATCGCCGGGGCGACCGAGGCGCTGCGCGACTTCGCCCGCGCGACCGGCGTCCCGCAGGTCGCCACTCTGAACGCCCTGGGGACCATCCCGACCGACGCGCCGGGCATGCTGGGCATGCTGGGCATGCACGGGACACGCGCGGCCAATGAGGCGGTGCAGGACAGTGACCTGCTGATCGTCGTCGGCGCCCGTTTCGACGACCGCGCCACCGGCAAGCTGGCCGAGTTCGCGCCGAACGCCCGCGTCGTCCATTTCGACATCGACGCCTCCGAGGTCGGCAAGCTGCGCGCCGCCAATGTGGCCGTCATCGGCGACCTGAAGGCGGGCGTCGAAGCCCTGACCGGGCGCCTGCGCGCCGGCGCCGCGCTGGATATCCAACCGTGGGCCGACGCTTGCGCCCGCGCGGCCGTCGAGGGCGCCTTCCGCTACGACGCGCCGGGCGAGGGCGTCTATGCGCCGGCCCTGCTGAAGGACATCTCCGAAGCGGCGGGCGACGCCTTCGTCGCCGCCTGCGACGTGGGCCAGCACCAGATGTGGGCGGCCCAGCACTGTCGCTTCTCCAAGCCTGAGGCGCACATCACCTCGGGCGGCCTGGGGGCCATGGGCTTCGGCCTGCCCGCCGGCATCGGCGCCAAGCTGGCCGATCCTTCCGCCACGGTCGTCACCATCGCCGGCGACGGCGGCTTCATGATGAATGTGCAGGAGCTGGCGACGCTGAAGCGTTACGGCATCCCGCTGAAGATCGTGCTGATCGACAACTCCAGCCTGGGCCTGGTGCGCCAGTGGCAGGAGCTGTTCTTCGCCGAGAACTATTCCGAGATCGACCTGTCCGACAATCCGGACTTCGTGAAGGTGGCCGAGGCCTTCGGCGTCGAGGCCTTCCGTATCGATCGCCGCGATCAGGTGACGGACGGAATCCAGCGCCTGCTGGCCGCCGATGGCCCCTGCCTGGCCCATGTGGTCATCGATCCCCGGGACAACGTCTGGCCGCTGGTTCCGCCGGGCAAGAGCAACGCTGAAATGATGGAGGGCTCCTGAGATGAGCGACACGATCCACATCCAGATCGACCGCGCGGACGGTTCGCTTCAGCGTCTCATCGGCCTGGTGGAGCGCCGGGGCTTCCACATCGACGGCATGAGCATGGCCGACGAGGGAACGTTCCGCCGGATCGCCCTGACCGTGCGCGGCCGCGACGCCAGCCGCTGCATGGACAACCTGGGCCGCCAGATCGACCGGCTGTTCGGCGTTCGCCGCATCAGCAACGACATTATTCAATCCGAGGCCGCGTGATGAGCCGAGTACCGGGCGTAAGCCGAACCGCGGAGATCGCGGCCGATCCGAACCGCGTCATCATCTTCGACACCACGATGCGAGATGGAGAACAGGCCCCCGGCTTCTCCATGACCGCGACCGCCAAGGTGAAGATGGCCCAGGTCCTGCGGGACCTGGGCGTCGACGTCATCGAGGCGGGCTTCGCCGCCGCCTCTCCGGGCGACGAGGACTGCATCCGCCGCGTGGCGGGCGAGGTCGAGGGACCGATTTTCTGCTCGCTGTCGCGCGCCAACGAGAAGGACATCGACGCCAGCTTCCGCGCCCTGCAGCCGGCGCCCAGGCCCAACCGCCGCTGCCACGTCTTCCTGGCCACCAGCCCGATCCACCGGGCGGCAAAGCTGAAGATGTCGACCAACGAGGTGCTGTCGACGGCCGTGCGCTCGGTGGAATACGCCGCCAGCCTGTTCGACGACGTGGAGTTCTCGGCCGAGGACGCCTTCCGCACCGAGCCGGAGTTCCTGGCCGATGTGCTGGAGGCCGCCGCCGATGCGGGTGCGCGCACACTGAACGTGCCGGACACCGTAGGCTACGCCACGCCCCAGGAGGTGCGCGAGCGCTTCGCCTACCTGGCCGAACGGATCAAGAAGCGTCATCCGCAGGTGATCTTCTCAGCCCACTGCCACGACGACCTGGGCATGGCGGTCGCCAACTCGCTGGCGGCGGTCGAGGGCGGGGCGCGCCAGGTGGAGGGCGCGATCAACGGCATCGGCGAACGGGCCGGCAACTGCTCCATCGAGGAGGTCATCATGGCGCTGAAGGTCCGCGAGGACCGCTTTGGCGTCACGACCGGCGCCGACAGCCGCCATCTGGTGCGGGCCTCCAAGATCTTGTGCGAGATCACCGAGACCGTCATCGCCCGGAACAAGTCGGTGGTGGGCATCAACGCCTTCGCCCACGAGGCCGGGATCCACCAGCACGGCATGCTGGCCGACAGCCGCACCTACGAGATCATGCGTCCGCAGGACGTAGGCTTCGAGGGCAGCTGGTTCGTGCTGGGCAAGCACTCGGGCCGTCACGCCATCGCCAAGCGCGCCGAAACCATCGGCCGTCCCATCGAGGGCGAGCGCCTGGCCGCGGTGGTGGCCGGCTTCAAGCAACGCGCCGACCAGATCGGCGAGATCAACGATGCGGAACTGATCGCCATCATCGACCGGGTCGACGGCGTCTCCGCGCAAGAGGAAGAAGTCTATGCAGCCGCTGGCTGAGAATATCTGGATCAACGGCGAACTGACGCCGTGGGCCGACGCGAAGATCCATGTGATGAGCCACGCGCTCCACTACGGCACCTCGGTGTTCGAGGGCATCCGCGTCTATGACACCCCGAACGGCCCGTGCGGCTTCCGCCTGCGCGAGCACGTGCGCCGCCTGTTCGACAGCGCGCGCATCTATCATATCCAATTGCCCTACACCGAGGACGAACTGGTCGAGGCGTGTCAGGCGGTGGTGCGTTCGGAGGGGCTGCGTTCCGCCTATATCCGACCCATCGCCTTCCTGGGCCAGTGCGGCATGGGCGTGACCCCGGCGGCCGCCAACATGAACGTGGACATCGCCATCGCCGCTTTCCCCTGGGGCGCATACCTGGGCGAGGAGGCGCTGGAGAAGGGCGTGGACGCCTGCGTCTCCAGCTGGAACCGCACGGCGCCGAACACCACGCCGTCGGCGGCCAAGGCGGGCGGCAACTATCTGTCGTCCTATCTGATCGGGCGCGAGGCCCGCGTCGGCGGCTTCGGCGAGGGCATCGCCCTGGGCGTCGACGGCCGGCTGTCCGAAGGGGCGGGCGAGAACCTGTTCGTGGTCAAGGACGGCCGGGTCATGACCCCTCCGGCCGCCAACTCCATCCTGATGGGCATCACCCGCGACAGCGTCATCAAGCTGGCGAAGGCGCAAGGGTATGAGGTGATCGAACAGGCCATGCCGCGCGAGGCCCTGTACCTGGCCGACGAGATCTTCATGACCGGCACGGCGGCGGAGATCACGCCGGTCCGCTCGGTCGACGGCATCACCACCCGCGCCGCCGGGCCGGGGCCCGTGACCAAGGCGGTCAATGCGGCCTTCCGCGGCCTGTTCACCGGCGAGACGCCGGACACGTTCGGCTGGTTGGAGCCCATTGGGGCGGCCGTAGCCAAACGGGAGCCGGAATATGCGTGATCATTCCTTCCCCATCTGGGGAGGGGGACCGCGAAGCGGTGGAGGGGGCCAGCCCCAGACACCGGCGGCGTGGTCGGGGGGGGGGGGCGCGGGCGGCGCGGGCCCCG
>JAEWDF010000045.1 GCA_023390245.1 Pseudomonadota bacterium | reverse complement strand
CTGGTCGTCGGACCAGAAGATGTAGCCCAGGCCCGGCTGGCCCTCGCCCTGCGCCCAGGAGTTCATGCGGTCGCAGAAGGCGCGGCTGCCGCCGGTCGGGGCCGGGATGGCCCAGACGGCGTTCTTCTCATCCGCGCCCAGGATCTTGGCGAACAGGCCGAAGCCGCCGGCGCGGAAGTGATCGGACACCACCTGCATCTTGATCGGGTTGCGCAGGTCCGGCTTGTCCGAACCGTACCAGGCCATCGACTGGGCGTAGGTCAGGCGCTCGAAGCCCTTGTGCTCGAACGTCTCGCCGAAGTCGTTGATGAAGGTGTGGGTCCCATCGATAGGCGAGACCGGCTTGCCCTCGCCGAACTCCTCGAACACGCCATGCATGACCGGCTCGATCGCCGCGAAAACATCCTCTTGCGTGACGAAGCTCATCTCGACGTCGAGCTGGTAGAACTCCAGAGACCGGTCGGCGCGCAGGTCCTCGTCGCGGAAACAGGGCGCGATCTGGAAATAGCGATCGAAGCCCGACACCATCAGCAGTTGCTTGAACTGTTGAGGCGCCTGCGGCAGCGCGTAGAACTTCTCGGGATGCAGACGCGACGGCACCAGGAAGTCGCGCGCGCCTTCCGGCGACGAGGCCGTCAGGATCGGCGTCTGATATTCCAGGAAACCCTGCTCGACCATGCGGTTGCGGATCGACTGGATCACCCGCGAACGCAGCACGATGTTCTTGTGCAGGGTCTCGCGGCGCAGATCGAGGAAACGGTTCTTGAGACGGATTTCCTCGGGATATTCCGGCTCCCCGAACACCGGGAGCGGCAGTTCGGCGGCTTCCGACAGTACCTCGACGCCCTGGACCCGGACCTCGATCTCGCCGGTCGGCAGGTTGGGGTTCACCACGGCGGCGTCGCGGGCGACTACCTCGCCGTCGACACGGATCACGCTCTCCGCGCGCAGACGCTCCACCATGTCGAAGCCCGGCGTCTCCGGATGCAGCACCAGCTGCGTCAGGCCGTAATGGTCGCGCAGGTCGATGAACAGCAGGCCGCCATGGTCGCGCTTCCTGTGCACCCAGCCGGACAGGCGGACAGCGGAACCGGCGTCGGAGGCGCGCAGGGCGCCGCAGGTGTGGGAGCGATAGGCGTGCATGAGAATCGTCTGGATCAGGGCCGCGCGCGCGGCGAAATCGGAAGCGGCGTAGGGCGCATCATCGCCCCTGAAAGTCAAGGTTCGCCGCTTGCGAGACACCCCGGCGCGCGCCAGAACCCTTCAAAACTCGGGAAACGCCCCAAAGGAAACGCCCATGTTCGTCGTCGTCATCACCTACATCCGCCCCATCGAGGAGATCGAGGCTCGGACCGAAGCGCATCGGACCTGGCTGGACCAGCATGTGCAAAGCGGTCTGTTCCTGGCGACCGGGCCGATGGTCCCGCGCACGGGCGGCGTGCTGCTGGCGCGCGGCGGCGGGTCGAAGGCGGAGCTGGAGGCCCTGCTGAAGGACGATCCGTTCCAGGTCCACGACCTCGCGACCTACAAGGTGATCGAGTTCAAGCCGGGGAAATATCATCCCGCGTTGGCGGAATTCCTCTGAATCCATCCACAGGCGACGCCGTCGGTCCCCGGAACCAACATGGCGGTCCCCGCGCGACGCGCGACGGCCTCTGCTAAGACGCGGCCATGCCCGCCCTGCGCGCCGTGACGCCGTCCGCTTCCGTCCAGCAGCTTCGCCTGCCGCTGGAACGCTCGGACGCGTCCGGCCCCCTGGTGGTGTCCGACAGCAACGCCGAGGCGGCGCGGGTGCTGGAGGGCTGGCCCGACGGCGTCGGGTCGGTGCTGGCGCTTCACGGCCCGGCCGGGTCGGGCAAGAGCCGGCTGGCCGCCGCCTGGGCCGAACGGGTCGGAGCCATGGCGCTGCACGGGTCCGAGGCGGCCCTGATCGACCCGCGCGAGCTGGAGGGCCGGCCCGTGCTGCTGGACCGCGCGCTGGAGGCGGACGACGAGAGCCTGTTCCACCTGATCAACCTGGCGGCCGCGGGCGGGGCCCTGCTGCTGGTCGGCCGCGCGCCGCCCCGGGCCTGGTCCGTCGCCCTGCCCGACCTGCGGTCACGCCTGGACGCCCTGCGCACGGTGGCGGTCGCGGCGCCCGACGACACCGTCATGGCGGCGATCCTGCGCGCCCGCTTCGCCGAGCGCAGCATCGCGCCGGGCGACGAGGTGATCGACTATCTGGTGCGCCGGCTGGACCGCTCGGCGGAGGCCGCCGCCGCCGCGGTCGAGCGCCTGGACGCCCTGCACCGTCCCGTCACGCGCGCCCTGGCCCGGCTGGCGCTGGACGGCGAGGAGACGCCGCCGGGAGCGTGAACAGCCCCCGGCAACCGCGCGGCCGGCTTGGCCGTTTGCCTTTGCGGAGCGGCATCGCGCTCCAGTGAAGGGAAACGCCCCATGCGTATTCAGCTCGCCCTCATTTCAGCCGCCGCCCTGGTCGCGGCCTGTTCGAACAACAACGACAGGACGGCGACGGCGGAGAACGGCGCCGCTCCGGCGCCCGCCGTCGAAGCCGCGCCCGCCCCGCAACCCGGCCTGTGGGAGCAGACCATCTCGGGCGGCCCGATGCCACAGGCGACGACGGTCAAGGTCTGCGTCGGCGAGACGCCGCCGGGGACCAATCCCTTCAACACGCCGCAGCCGGGCGTGTCGTGCAGCGAGAACGCGGTGACCTCCGCCCCCGGCGGCGCGACCTTCCATTCGGTCTGCGAGACCCAGGGCATGACCATCGCTTCGGACGGCAAGGTCACCGGCGACATGCGCTCGGCCTACAAGGTCGAGATCACCAGTCGCAACAGCGGCGCGAACGTGCCGCCGCAGATGGCCGAGATGACCATGACCATCGACGCCAAGCGCCTGGGCGACTGCCCGGCCGGTGCCGCGCCGAACAGCGTGGTGCAGTAAGCCGAGGCGCGGCCGGCGCGACATCGCGCCGGCCGTCGTTCTTCTCGCCCTTCCAAGGATTTTCCGGCCGCGCGCTTGCGGCCGTCACAGTCGCGCGCGACAACCGATTCCATGAGCGACGCCGCCATCGACGACATTTCCCGGGGCCAGGAGGTCCCGGCCTCCCGCGCGCCGCAGCTTGCGCTCAGCGAGGCGCTGATGGCCTCGCCTTCGCGCTTCTTCAACCGCGAGATCTCTTGGCTGGCGTTCAACGAGCGGGTGCTGGAGGAAGCGGCCAATCCGAACCATCCGCTTCTGGAGCGGCTGCGCTTCCTGTCGATCTCGGCCAACAACCTGGACGAATTCTTCATGACGCGCGTGGCCGGCCTGAAGGGCCAGCAGCGCGAGCGGGTGCGGGTGCTGTCGGCTGACGGCCTGACGCCGACCGAGCAGTTGGAGCAGATCAACATCGCCGCCGGCGAACTGATGGCCGAGCAGCAATTGCGCTGGCGCCAGCTCAGGAGGGAGCTGACCGCCGCCGGCGTCGAGGTGGTCGAACGGGGCCGCATCACCAAGACCGAGCGCGAGCGGCTGGAGCCCGAGTTCCTGAACCAGCTCTTCGCCGTGCTGACCCCGCTGGCGATCGATCCGGCCCACCCCTTCCCCTTCCTGCCG
>JAEWDF010000031.1 GCA_023390245.1 Pseudomonadota bacterium | reverse complement strand
TTGCGGTCCAGGATGATCTCGGAGTTGCCGGTGCCCTTGAACTCCTCGAAGATCACCTCGTCCATGCGGCTGCCGGTTTCGATCAGCGCGGTGGCGATGATGGTCAGCGAACCTCCTTCCTCGACGTTGCGCGCGGCGCCGAAGAAGCGCTTCGGCCGCTGCAGCGCGTTCGCATCGACGCCGCCGGTCAGCACCTTGCCGGAGCTCGGCACCACTGTGTTGTAGGCACGGCCGAGACGCGTGATCGAGTCGAGCAGGATCACCACGTCCTTCTTGTGCTCGACCAGGCGCTTCGCCTTCTCGATCACCATTTCGGCGACCTGGACGTGGCGCTGCGCCGGCTCGTCGAAGGTCGAGGAGATCACCTCGCCCTTCACCGAGCGCTGCATGTCGGTCACTTCCTCCGGCCGCTCGTCGATCAGCAGCACGATCAGGAAGACTTCGGGATGGTTGGCCGTGATCGAGCGCGCGATATTCTGCAGCAGCACGGTCTTGCCGACCCGCGGCGGCGCGACGATCAGCGCGCGCTGGCCCTTGCCCTGCGGCGAGATGATGTCGATCACCCGCGCGCTCTTGTCCTTGATCGTCGGATCGAGACTGTCGAGCTTGAGCTTCTCTTCCGGATAGAGCGGCGTGAGATTGTCGAAGTTGACGCGGTGGCGGACGACCTCGGGATCGTCGAAGTTGATCGTGTGGAGCTTGGTCAGCGCGAAATAGCGCTCGCCATCCTTGGGCTCGCGGATCTCACCCTCGACGGTGTCGCCGGTGCGAAGGCCGAAACGGCGCACTTGGTTTGGCGAGACATAGATGTCGTCGGGGCCGGCGAGATAGTTGGACTCCGGCGAACGCAGGAAGCCGAAGCCGTCGGGAAGCACCTCGATCGTGCCGCTTCCGGTGATCTCCTCGCCTTCTTCGGCCGAGGCCTTGAGGATCGAGAACAGCAGGTCCTGCTTGCGCAAGGTCGACGCCGCCTCGACGCCGAGGCCTTCCGCCATCGCCACCAGCTCGGCCGGCGTTTTGCGCTTGAGGTCATGCAGATGCATGGGAGTATCCTGATATGATTGAGTTTCCGACGCGGGGAGCAGCGTGCGCTCGGGCGCGGCGGGAAAAGGAGATGAAGTCCTCGAATGGGACTTTGCGCGGTGCTTAAGCGGCGCGCGGGTGACGTGTCAACGGATGATCGACGGAAGCGTCAGAACGGCCGGACGATCACCAGGATGACAATGACGATGGTGGCGATGCTGGGAACCTCGTTCAAGAGGCGCAGGCGCTTTTCGCTCCGGGGGCGGCGGCCTTCGGCGAAGTCCTTGCGGAGACGCGACAGCCAGCCGTGATAGCCCGAAAAGGCGACGACGACGGCGAGCTTGGCGAGCAGCCAGCCCTGCATGATGCCGATGTTGACGGCGAGGCTGAGGCCGAGGAGCCAAACGAGCACCATCGCCGGGTTGATTATGATGCGGAGGATGCGGCGCTCACGCTCGATCCACAGCGCGTCCTCGGGCGAGCCGGGTGCCGCGGCCATGTGGTAGATGAAGAAGCGCGGCAGCATGAACATGCCGGCGACCCAGAAGATCACGAAGATGACGTGGAACGCCTTGACCCAAGGGTAGGCGCTGCCGAGCCAGCCGATGAGGTTGTCCATCGCTTATCCCCTGACAGGTGCGCGCAAGGTGCCCAGCAACTGCTCGACGTGGGCGATCGGCGTGTCCTGCAGGATGCCGTGGCCGAGGTTGAAAATGTGCGGGCGCGTCGGGAAGGCGGCGCGGATGCGCGCGATGGCGCGGTCGAGCGCTTCGCCGCCGGCGATGAGGGCGAGCGGATCGAGGTTGCCCTGCACCGGCAACGCGGCGGGGAGCGCGCCGTTCGCCCATTCGGGATCGACGGTCTCGTCGAGGCCGACCGCGTCGACGCCGGTGGCCTCGGCATAGCGGACGAGCTTGGCACCGGCGCCCTTGGGGAAGCCGATCACTGGGACGCCTGGGTGACGCGCGTGGATCTCGGCAGCGAGCCTGGCGTTCGGGGCGATCACCCAGTCGTCGAACTGCTGCGGGCTGAGCGTGCCGGCCCAGCTGTCGAAGAGCTGGATGGCCATCGCGCCGGCCTTGATCTGGCCCGAGAGATAATCGGCGGTGACGGTGACGATCGCGTCGATCAGGCGGCCGAACGCCTGCGGGTCGCGGTACGCGAGGCGGCGCGTCTCGGCCTGGTCCTTCGAGCCCTGGCCGGCGACCATGTAGGTGGCGACGGTCCACGGGCTGCCGGCGAAACCGAGCAGCGTCGTCTCGGGCGGGAGCGCGGCGGCGACCTTGGCGACGGTCTCATAGATTTTCGCAAGATAGCCGGGCTCGGGCACCAGGGCCGAGGTGTCGCCATCGGCGAGCGGCGGGGTCAGGCGCGGGCCTTCGCCCGGCCCGAAGCTCAAGCCCTGCCCCATCGCGTGCGGGACGATCAGGATGTCCGAGAACAGGATGGCGCCATCCATGCCGAAGCGGCGGATCGGCTGGAGCGTGATCTCGGCCGCCGCATCGGCGTCGTAGACGAGGTTCAGGAAGCCGCCCTTCTCCGCCCGGAGCGCGCGATATTCGGGAAGGTAGCGCCCTGCCTGACGCATGAGCCACACCGGTGGCGGATCACGGCGCTCACCCCGGAGCACGGCAAGCAGGGGGCGGTCAGGCTCGGACAAAAGAGAATCCTTTTAAGGATAAGGAAGGTTGAGGAAGTTGTTGGAGGGTGGCGAAGCGGGGTTTAGCGCCGCGCCCCCGAACTTGCCAACAGAAGGCCGGTGACGCGACTCGCCGGAATCCCGCGAGTCGCGAATATCCTCCCCGTTATTCACAGACCCCCTTCCGATTTGATCCCCTTGTGGATGACCGCTGGATGGGCTGCGGGCGACTCGGCCGGGCTCATGCGCTTGCGGCCCATGCACAGCCCGCCTAGACCCTTGGCGCACAGGCTTATCCCCAATGGTCCAGCTTCATCTTCACCTGGTGTCGGATTCGACCGGCGAGACCTTGGAAGCGATCGCCAAGGCCGGGCTCGCGCAGTTCGAGGGGGTCGATGCGATCAAGCATTTCTGGCCGATGGTGCGGAGCGAAGGCCATCTCGATCGGGTGATCGAGGAGATCGCGCGCCGTCCTGGATTGGTGATCTACACGCTGGTCAACGGCGCGGTGCGCGGACGGCTGGAGCGGCGCGTCCAGGCGCTCGGCCTGCCGGCGGTGCCCGCGCTCGACCCCGTGATTGCAGGGCTGTCGAAGATTCTGGGGCAGGCCGCACAACCCAAGCCGGGGCGCCAGCACGCGATGGACGCCGCCTATTTCGCGCGCGTCGAGGCGATCCATTACACGATCGCGCACGACGACGGGCAGGCGCACGACGAGTGGGAGGAGGCCGACATCGTGCTTGCCGGCGTGTCGCGTACCTCGAAGACTCCGACGTCGATCTATCTCGCCAACCGCGGCTACAAGACCGCAAACATCCCGCTTGTGCCGGAGAGTCCACCGCCGGCCAGCCTGTTCACGCTCCGGAGACCGCTGGTCGTGGGGCTGACCGCGAGCCCCGAGCGGCTGATCCAGATCCGGCGCAACCGGCTGATCCACTTGGGCACCCAGGAGCAGACCGACTATGTCGACCCCGAGGCGGTGGCGCGCGAAACCGCCTT
>JAEWDF010000092.1 GCA_023390245.1 Pseudomonadota bacterium | reverse complement strand
GGGCAGGCCCGAGCCCAGGCCGAAGCAGCGCGCGCCCAGGCCGATCAGGCCCGGCGGATCGCCGCCGAGGCCCGGGTCCAGGCCTCGCGCCAGATGGCGGAGGCTCGCGTTCAGATGCGCGAAGGCGCCGATCAGATGCAGCGCGGCGCGGCCGACATGCGCCGCACGGCCGACCGGCTGCGCGACCCCGCCTATCGCGCCGAACAGATCGCCAAGGCGCGCGAGCGCGGCGAGACGGTCACCGACGCCGAACTCCAGGCCCTCGGCCCGCGCCTGAGGCGCCAGGCCGACGACCTGGAGCGCCAGTCCGAGCGCCTGCGCGCCCAGGGGGCGGAAGCCTGATCCCTACGCCTCAGCGGCCGGAGAAGTCCGGCCGCTGTTCGGCGACGAAGGCCTCCCACGCTTCGCGGCTGTGGAAGTCCAGCCCGCGGTCCCAGGCCGAGCCCATGTAGTAGGTGAACGGCCGTCCCGGCGCGACGCGCACCAGGATCAGATAGTTGTCCGCATCCTCGGTGAAGCCCTCGACCGTCGCCGGGTCGACCAGGATGGCGATGCCCAGCGCGCCATGCTCGGGGTTCTCCGGCTCCCAGAACATCAGCCGGCCATGCTCGGCGTCCCGGGTGACGAAGCCTTGGCCGTTGTCGTTGCTGCGCTTGGAGATGCCGATGCCGACGACCAGCGGCGCATCGGTGTCCGACGTCAGGGTCGAGGTCATCCGCGTGAAGTTGGAGCCCAGGGGCAGGCTGAACTCGCGCGTCTCCGACACATTGCGGATCACATCCACCGGCCAGGGGCGATAGGTGACGCTGAACCGCGCCTCGTCGCCGCCGGTCTTCTCGATCTGGTAGGTCGAGAAGTTGCGGCTGGTCCACAGCTTGTTGTCGTACCAGATTCCCAGGCCGCCCGCGCCGCGTCCACGACCGACGTCGTAATAATCCAGGCCCTCGCCCCGGTCGGTGTGATAGTTCGGGAACTTCAACTGGCGGTCCATGAAGGGATAGCGGACACGCTTGGCCCAGACGTCGACGCCGGAACCCGACGGCGCCTCGCGCGCCTCCAGCGCCGGGCCGTAGATGCGGTGGGCGACGCGGTCGTTCTCCCACAGCAGGTCGTCCAGCCGGTCGGGCGCGAACCGGGCCACGGCGCGCGGAACCTGCTGTTCGGCCGGAGGCGGCGCCAGCGGCTCGATCGTCGAAGGACGGCCGAGGTCGGCGGGATCGTAGGACAGGGCGGCGGTGGCGCGCATCTCGGCCTCGCGCCGGCGCGTCTCCTCCGGCCCCACCACGGTCACGGGCGCGGGCGGAACCGGCGTGGTGGCGGCGATCACCTCGGCCGCGTCGCGCGCGGGCTCCGGCTCCGGCAGGGCCTGGACCGGCCCGTTCAGGTCCGCGATTTCCAGGCCCGCCAGGATATAGGTCCCGGAGACATAGAGGCCGACATCCTCGGGTGCAGTCGAGACCGGTTGGTCGCCGGTCTTCTGCGCCGCGCCGACCAGGCCGTTGGGCAGGACATGGCGGTTCAGCGCGGCCCAGCCCCTCAGCACGTGCGGCAGGTACTGCTCGCGGTCCAGCAGGCCGTGGTTGATCCCCCAGGCCAGGGCGTAGACATAGAAGACCGACCCCGAGGTCTCGGCCTCCGGATAGGTTTCCGGGTCCAGCAGGCTGGCGCGCCACAGGCCGTCGTCCTGCTGCAGGCCGGCGACGCGGCCGGCCATCTGCTGGAACAGGTCGACGTAGAAGGGGCGATCTGGCAGGTCGGCGGGGACCGACTCCAGCCAGCGCGCCAGGCCGCCCATCACCCAGCCGTTGGCGCGCGACCAGTAGATGCGATCGCCGCGCGCGTCGCGATGGTTCTCGTCCTTGAATCGCTCGTCGCGCAGGAACAGCCGCTCCTCCGGGACCCACAGCCGCTCGGCCGTACGGCGCCATTCCTTGTTCGCGGCGTTCAGGTATTTGGGATCGCCGGTGATGGCCGACATCCGCGCCAGCACCGGCGGGGCCATGTAGAGGGCGTCGGCCCACCACCAGACCAGGGCCGGCGTATCTTGGGCGCGGGCCAGGTAGGGAACCTGCCAGTCCAGCCGCTGGCGCAGCGGCATCAGCACGCCCTCCTGGCCGCGCCGCGCGTAGAGTTCCTGGTACAGGTCGCCGATGGCGATGTCGTCGGCGTTCAGCAGGGTCTTGCCGGTCCGCGCGCCGCGCAGGCTGTAATTATAGTGATCGGCCACGGCGCTGAGGAAGCGCAGCGTCTCCGGATCGTCCGACACCCGCGCTAGCCGCGCCGCCCCGACATAGAAAGTCGCCGCCACCCAGTTGGACGACATCTGGGTCAGGTTGCTGCCGGTCGACAGGGCGATCGGCTCGGACGCCATGGCCGCGATCTGGGACGAGGCGACATATTCGACGGCGGCCATCGTGTCCTGTCGCGAGGGCAGGCCGGCGGCTTCGGTATAGAGCGAGGGACGCGAGCGAGGGCTCAGCCATTCGGTCTCCACGCCCGGCGGCAGCGCCGCGCCCGCCTGGGCCAGGACCGGGCCGGACAGGGCGGCCGTGGACATCAGGGCGGCGATCAGGCCGAGGCCGGCGCGCGAGGGCAGGGGCATGGTCTTTCCTCCGGCGACGCTCGGCGCGCCGCGCTCTGGTTCTTGTCGTCGCGGGCGCGGGACGCCCTTCAAACCACCGGCGGGCCGGTGCGGCGTTTTCGGCGCGGGGCCGACGATCGCCTTGCCTTGAGCATATCGTCCGCTATCGTGAGACGAAAGAACAGAATGTGGGAAAACGCTCATGCGCGCCAGTCGCCGGCAGGTGGTCGGAGCCGCGGCCCTTGGCCTAGCGACGACGGGATTCCGGTCCTCGTCCCAGGCGGATGCGCGCTTTCGTCCGGTCCGTCTGAGGGTCAACGGCCTTGACCGGCCGCTGGCCCTGGATCGTCCAGCCGCCTTCTCCTGGGCGCTGGACGGCGGCGGCGCCGGTGCGGTCCAGAGCGCCTATCGGATCGTCTGCGCCGACTCTGCCGAGGCATTGGCGAACGGTCCCTGGCTGTGGGACTCCGGCGAGGTCCGATCCGCCGCCATGACCGGCGTCGCCCATGGCGGGACCGCGCCGGGTCCCGGCCGCCGGCTCTGGTGGACGGTGCGGGCGGCGGACGCCGAGGGACGCTGGTCCGCGCCGGCGGAACCGAGCTGGTTCGAGGGCGGTCTTGCGGACTGGTCGGGCGACTGGATCGAGGCGGAGACGCCCGCCTTCCGCGCGGAGCGGCTGGGAGGCTTCCAGTGGATCTGGGGCGAGACCGCGATCGAGGACGGTCCGCGCGCCTTCCGTTGGCGCTTCGAGGTCCCCGCAGATGCGACGGGCCATGTCATGGTCGCCGCCAAGGACAGCCTGCGCGGTCTGTGGCTGGACGGCCGGCCGCTGGTCCAGGACGGCCAGCGCACCGCCTGGGGCCAGGCGCCGGAGTTCGATCTCGGCGCCCTGACGCCCGGCCCGCATGTGCTCGCGGTCGAGGCGGGGTTGCGGACCGACGAGGGTCGGCCGGTGATCGGCGGCGCCCTGGCCGTCATCGCCCGCCTGTCGACGACGGGCGGGCCGTTGCGGCTGGTCGCGGGGGCGGAGGCGCGCACATCGTCGCCCGTCACCGGGACTGACTGGTTCGCGGCGGACTTCGACGATTCCGGCTGGAGCGCAGCGCGACCGGCCGAAATCGATCCGGGCGCCTGGCCGCTGCCCGCCCAGGGCGCGGTGCTGATGCGGCGGTCCTTCCGGCTGGAGCGGCCGGTGAAGCGCGCGCGGCTGCATGTCACGGCGCTGGGAGCCTATGAGCCGCGCCTGAATGGGGCCAAGGTCGGCGACACCCTGATTGCGCCGGAAACGACCGACTTCCGCACCCGCGCCCTGTACCAGACCCATGACGTGACCGACCGGCTGGTGGTTGGCGACAATGTGCTGGGCGCCGAGGTGGCGGACGGCTTCTTCGCCAGCCCGTTCAGCTTCCTGGACATGCGCTACGCCTTCGGCCCGCCGCCACGCCGCCTGCTGGTCCAACTGGAGGTGGAGCACGACGATGGCTCGACCGTCCGCATCGTCACCGACGGCGACTGGCGGCTGGCGGACTCCCCGCTGGTCTTCTCCGAGATCTATGACGGCGAGACCCACGATGCGCGGCGGGCGGTCGACGGCTGGGACCAACCAGGTTTCGACGATTCGGCCTGGACGCCAGTCCAGATCGGCGCGCGACCGCCCTGCCGGCTGGAGGCCCAGGCGGCGGCGCCCCTGCGTGTGACCCAGACCCTGAAGCCGGCGCGGATCACGCGGGTCGGAGCGGCGACGATCCTCGACTTCGGCCAGAACTTCACCGGCTGGTGCCGCCTCCACGCCAGGGGCGCGGCGGGGACGACGATCCGGCTTCGCTTCGCCGAGGCGCTGCATCCGGACGGAAATCTGAATGTCACGTCCAACCGCCGCGCGCTCCAGACCGACACCGTCGTCCTGAAAGGCGATCCGGCGGGCGAGGTCTGGGAGCCGAAGTTCACCTATCACGGCTTCCGCTACGTCGAGGTCACGGGCTGGCCGGGCGACCTGGCGCCGGACGCCGTCGAGGGGAGGGTCGTCCATTCCGACACCGCCCTGACCGGCGCCTTCCGCTGTTCCGATGTCCTGGTCGAGCAGATCTGGCGCAACACCCTGTGGAGCCAGCGGTCCAACTTCACCGGCGTGCCGACCGATTGTCCCCAGCGGGACGAGCGGATGGGCTGGACCGGCGACGCCCAGATCTTCTGGGACGCGGCCGCCTACAACATGGACGTGGAGGCCTTCACCCGCCGCTACATGGGCGACGTGCGCGCGGGGCAGGCCGAGACGGGGGAGATGCCGGACGTGGCGCCCTATTGGGCCGTGGGCCAGAACACGCCGGGCTGGTCGGACGCCGCGATCATCCTGCCGTGGACGACCTGGCGGCGCAGCGGCGCGACAGGGATCATCGAGGACAACTGGGCCGCCATGCGCCGCTGGAACGACCGGCTGCTGGCGCTGAATCCGGACCATGTCTGGCGCAACAGTCGCGGCATGGACTACGGCGACTGGCTGTCGGTCGATGCCAGGAGCCGCGAGGACGTCACCACGCCCAAGGAACTGATCTCCACCGCCTACTGGGCCCATTCCACCGGCCTGCTGGCCGAGATGGCCCGGGCGACGGGACGGGCTGAGGAGGCCGCCCTGCTGGAGGCGCGGCGCGCGACGATCGTCCGCGCCTGGTGCGCCGCCTTCGTCGGCGCCGACGGCCTGGTCGGCAACAACAGCCAGACCAGCCATATCCTGGGCCTGCGCTTCGGCCTGACGCCGGAGAACCAGCGCGCGCGGTCGGCGGCCCGCCTGAGGGCTGACATCGCCCGGCGAGGCGATGCGCTGTCGACCGGCTTCATCGGCACGCCCTACATCCTGGACGCCCTGGCCGACCACGGCCATGAGGACATGGCCGTCAGCCTGCTGCTGCAACGGAAGAATCCGTCCTGGGGCTATATGATCGACCAAGGCGCGACCACGATCTGGGAGCGCTGGACCGGTTCGGTCGGCGGCGTGGTGACCGGCTCGCTGAACCACTATGCGTTGGGGGCCATCACCGGCTTCCTCTATCGCCGCGTCGCCGGGATCACAGAGACGGCGCCGGGATTCGAGCGGGTCGAAGTGCGGCCGATCCACGATCCGCGCCTGACCTCGGCCGGGGCGACCTATGAATCCGTGCGCGGGCGCATCCGCGTCGACTGGTGGCGCGCGGGCGGCCGGTACCGGCTGGAGGCGGACGTTCCCGCCAACACCACAGCCCTCATCCACCTGCCGGACGGCCGCGTGACCGAAGGCGGTCGGGCCGTGGGCGCGCGAGGCCCGGTTCGCCTGGTCGAACGATCCGGCGGCAAGGCCGTCGTAGAGGCCGGCGCCGGACGCTGGCGCTTCACCGTTTCCTGATCCCGAAAGGACAGACGATGCACAGACGTTCGCTCCTCCAGCTGGGCCTGACCGGCGCGCTGGCCTCGGCCGCCCCGGCCTTCGCGCAGGAGACCGGCCGGACCTTCGACGCCGCCGATTTCGGCGCGGTCGGTGATGGCGAGACGATCAACACCCGCCCGATCCAGGCCGCCATCGACGCGGCGGCGGCGCAGGGCGGCGGCGTGGTGGTGCTGAAGCCGGGCGTCTATCTGTCGGGCTCGCTGTTCGTAAAGTCGAACGTGACCCTGATGATCGGGCGCGGCGCGACGATCCGGGGGCTTCGGGACATCGCCGCCTATCCGATGGTCCGCACCCGCGTCGCCGGGGTGGAGATGGACTGGCCCGCCGGCCTGCTGAACGTCTATCGCCAGCGGAACGCCAAGATCACCGGCGAGGGCCTGGTCGACGGCGACGGTAAGGTGTTCTGGGACAGCTACTGGGCCATGCGACGCGACTACGATCCACGCGACCTGCGCTGGGCCGCCGACTATGACTGCCGCCGCCCCCGCCTGATTCACGTCTATGATTCCGACCAGGTCGAGGTGTCGGGCCTGAACCTGGCGCGCTCGGGTTTCTGGACCGTGCATGTCTGCTATTCGCGCGACGTGACGGTGGCGGACCTGATCATCCGCAACAATATCGGCGGGCGCGGGCCTTCCACCGACGGGGTAGACATCGACTCGTCCGAGCGGGTGCTGGTTGAACGCTGCGACATCGCCGTCAACGACGACGCCCTGTGCATCAAGGCCGGCCGCGACTGGGACGGCCTGCGCGTGGCGCGGCCCTGCCGGTCGGTGCGGATCAGGGACTGCACGGTGCGCGACGCCCTGGCCGGCATGACCTTCGGCAGCGAAACGTCCGGCGGCTTTGAGGACATCGAGGTCTCGGGCCTTCGGATCGAATATCCGGTGCCGCTGGGGATCTTCTTCAAGTCGGGCCACACGCGCGGCGGCGTCATCTCCAACATCCGCCTGCACGACATCCACCTGCAGGACGTGCGGACCCTGCTGCAGGTCAATCTGAACTGGTACCCGAACTACAGCTACGCCCAGATCCCGCCGGGGATCACCGACATCCCCGACTACTGGCGCGCCCTGGCCACGCCGGTGCCGCGCGAGCAGGGCGTCCCCCGCATCCACGACGTGCGCCTGTCCGACATCAAGGCGGTGGGCGGCAAGGTCGGTTTTGCGGCCGCCGCCTATCCCGAGGCGCCGCTGAAGGACTTCGTCTTCGAACGCCTGGACTGGGACGTGCAGGACGCCGGAACCATCGCCAACGCCGAGAACTGGCGCTTCGTCGACTGCAACATCGACACGCTGGACGGCAAGGCGCCGAAGGTGACGGACTCGACCGGCGTGGTCGGGCTGTAGGCCACGGCCGCCACCCCGGCTTTCACGAACCCCGGCGTTTCGGCGTCGGGGCTTTTTGCGGTCCGGGCGTGTGGAAGCCGGCTGAACGAAAGAAAGGCCCGGAGCGGTTCGCTCCGGGCCCAGTCAATCGCGCTGAAAGCGTTCAGGGAGGGAAGATCAGTACTTCCAGCGCAATCCGATGGCGATCTCGCGGCCGGTGTGACGATAGTCGGACACCCGGTTCGTCACGTCGACGTAGCGGTCGTTGTACTCGTCGGTCAGGTTGATGCCTTCCAGCGAGAAGGTCAGGTTCGGCGTGATGTCGTAGGACATGGAGGCGTCGATGTTGGTCGTGTCGTTCATGCCTTCCTCCGAGTTGCCGTTGCTGCCCGGGAAGGACATCAGATACTGGCTGCGGTGGGCGGCCGAGACGCGGGCCTGGAACGGGCCGGTCTCATAGTACAGGGTCGCATTGACCGTGTTCTTCGACTGACCCGTCAGACGGTTCTTGCCGTAGGTTCCGTAGTCCACCTCGGAGTCGACGTAGGTGAAGTTGCCGATGAAGCCGAAGTTCGACCAGAAGCCGGGCAGGAAGGTGAAGGGCTGCTGATACTGGATTTCCAGACCGTGCAGTTCACCGCCTTCGCCGTTCAGCTTGCGCGTGACGAGGAAGGTGTCGGTCGGGCTGGCCGCGCCTTGCAGCAGGTCGTTGGGCAGGCCCAGGTCGCTCCAGACGATGGATTCCGTCACCGAGGTGATGAAGCTGTCGATATCCTTGTAGAAGACGGCGGCGGCCAGCAGGCCTTCGTTCTGGAAGTACCATTCCACCGAGAAGTCGTAGTTGGTGGCCCGGAACGGGTCGAGCAGCGGGTTGCCGTAAGACACGGTGCGCGTCGTCGGGCTGACGCCGCCGCCGGGAGTCAGGTCGCCCAGCGACGGACGCGACATCACCTTGGCGGCGCCCAGGCGGATGACCAGGTCTTCGCGCGGTTCGAAGGCCAGGTTGAAGGACGGCAGGACGTCGTCGTAGTCGTTGTTGGCGGTGACGTAGTCGTAAGTCGTGACCGGGTTGCCGTCCTCGTCTTCCGCCGTGATCGTCTGCCAGCCCTTCGATTCCACTTCCGTCTTGGCGTAACGGACGCCGACGTTGCCGCGCAGGGTCATGCCCGAGACGGTGGTGTTGAAGTCGGCTTGCAGGAAGATGCCCTGGTCGGTCTCATCGACCTCGCGCTCGCTGCGGTTGGCCACCAGCGGGGCGTCATAGTAGCTGAGGAAGTCCGCGAGCTTGGCGATATCGGGAACGATGAAGCTCAGATCGGAGCCCGAGGGAGCGTCGACATAGCCGTCGATGCTGACGACCCGGCCGATCGAATCCACGCCCGTGATGGCGTCGTCGCCGGTCGGCTTGGTCTGCGCCCGAGCCAGGCCGAAGGTCTCGAAGGCGTAGGTGCGGTATTCGCCGCCGCCCTTGAAGGAGATGGACGGGGTCCAGTCATAGGCCAGGTTGCCGGCGAAAACGTTGTTCTGGAAGTTGCCGCCGCCGTTGCTGCGCGTGGAGTTCGTCAGGGTGAAGCGTTCGCCCGAGGTGGTGTCGAAGCCGTAGTTGATCATCGGCTGGCGACTATTGTCGCGAGCATCGTAGGTGTAGCCGTTGACGCCATTCGCCTCGAAACGATAGGCGACATTCAGCGGCGTGCGCGCTTCCGAACGATTGGTGCCGATCTTCAGATTGCCGTGCAGACGGTCGGTGAAGTCGTGCCGGGCGTTCATGGACGCCTGGTAGAAGGTGCTCTCGTTGCGCGTGAAGCCGTTCTCGGCGGCCACGATCACATTGTCGAAGACGCCGTAGGAGAAGGCGTTGCGCGACGCGTCGATCTCATAGTCGCGGACGATCACATTGTTCACGGCCGCTCGGCTGAACGACCAGGCTTCCAGGTTCGGGCTCTCGGTCTCCGAGTTGAACCGCGAATACAACAGGTCGAGGGTCACCTCGGTCCGGTCGCTGGGGCGCCATTGCAGGGCGCCGGTCATGCCCAGGCGATCCTCGAAGGTCTCGCCTAGGGTGTAGCGCGGAATGCGAGGATAGAAGGCGTTGAGCACTTCGTCGCGCTGAGCGTCGGTGGTGCAGGGGGTGCAGCCGCCGAGGTTCTGACCCACGCCATAGGCCTGGTCCGGATTGCCTTGCTGCCAGCGCGTGGTGTTGAAGCTGCCCAGGATCGGCGCGCGTTCGGAATAGGCGACGGAGAGCAGGGCGCCGAAGGTCTGGTTTTCGTTTGTCCAGCTCAGCAGGCCGGCGAGACGCGGAATGGTCTTTTCCGACAGATCGTTATACGAGGCCTGGGCCGACAGGGCGGCGTTGACGCCCGAACCGCCGAAGTCCATCGGACGGCCGGTCTGCAGATCCACGGTCGCGCCCAGAGAGCCTTCCTCGATCTCGGCCGACTGGGTCTTGCGGACCTTGATGCTGTTGAACAGCTCGGACGCGAACATCGAGAAGTCGAAGCTGCGGTTGCGGTTGCCGCCAGAAGCCGCCTGGGCTTCCAGGCCGTTGATGCGGGTGCGGGTGAAGTCGGCGCTAAGGCCGCGCACCGAGATGGTGGTGCCTTGGCCGTTGACGCGGTCGATGGTCACGCCGGGCAGGCGCTGGATGGCCTCGGCCAGGTTCTGGTCGGGGAAGTCGGCGATGTCTTCGGCCAGGATGGCGTCCACGGCGCCGGCCTCGCGGCGCTTGATGTTCAGCGCCTGCTGCAGGCTGGAGCGGAAGCCGGTGACGACGATGTCGCTCACTTCGGACACCGGCGCGTCCTGCGCGGCGGCGGTCGGTTCCGCCTCCTGCGCGAACGCCGGCGCCGACATGAGAGCGATCGCCGAGACGCCGGCCGCACAGAGGATTCGGGTGTTGGTGGTCGGTCGCATCTGTAGTCTCCCCATCCGAAGCCTGCTGGCACCGGTGTCATTTTTTGGTATGTTGTCGCGCATTTCGGATTGGCGACGTGCCGCTTATTGCAACAGCTTCCCGTATTTTGCAACACAATCCCATCTCGGCCGATGCAACCTGCGGGCGGGAGAGCAAGTCTCCGATGAATTTCAACCTCCTGTCGTCGATCGCCTAGGCGGTCGCCATGGCGTGTGGTGGTCGTTTCGGGTGCGGAGAGGGATCGGCCGATTCACCATCCACGCGCCGTATGGTGACGAACCTGGCGGCCTCGTCGCCCGGTCGAGGCCGGGCTAAGGAAAAGGCGGGAAACCGGAGCGGGCTTCGGCGTTACCCTCGTCTCCCGAACGGCCAAGGTTCACGATGCGTCCGCCTTTCCTGATGATCCTCCTGCTGGCCCTGGCGGCCTGCGCCACCCATCCCGGCAAGGTCGATCACGTGCGGTTCGCCTCGGACGCCCGTCCGGTCCTGGCCCGCGCCCACGCCGGCGTCCTGCGCGGGGTCGAGGGCGACGGGACGCGCGTCTTCCTGGGCGTACCCTTCGCCCGCCCGCCGGTCGGGGCCCTGCGCTGGCGTGCGCCTCGGCCGCCGGAGCCCTGGGACGGCGTGCGCGACGCGACGCGCATAGGATCGGACTGCACCCAGGCCATCGGCAAGCGGGCCATCCTGGGCGGCGGCGGCGGCATCGTTGTCGGCTCTGAGGACTGCCTTTACCTGAACATCTACGCCCCGGCCGGTGACGCCGCGACGCTTCGGCCGGTGATGGTCTATGTGCCCGGCGGCGCCTTCACCATCGGCGCGGGCGCCAACTACGATCCGTCCCGCCTCGCCAGGGAGCAAGGACGGGTGGTGGTCACCGTCAACTACCGGCTGGGCGCCCTGGGCTGGCTGGCGCATCCGGGTTTCCAGGCCGACGGCGAAGGCTTCGGCGGCAATTTCGGCCTGCTGGACCAGCAGGCGGCGCTGGGCTGGGTCCATGACAACGTCGCCGGCTTCGGCGGCGATCCGGCCGATGTCACCCTGTTCGCGGAGAGCGCCGGCGCCTGGACCGCCTGTCACCTGATGGTCTCGCCCGGCTCGGCGGGCCTGTTCCATCGCGTGATCCTTCAAAGCAGCGGCTGCCTGGAGCCTTCGTCCCTGGTCGCCGCGGAGGAGGCGGCCAGGTCCGGCCCGGCCTTCGCCGAGCGGCTGGGCTGCGCCGGGCCGGAGGCGGTCGCCTGCCTGCGCGCCCTGCCGGCCTGGCGGCTGTCCCGCGCCGCCTCGGTGCGCGCGGGCATCAACGGTCCGGGGTCGTGGGGCCCGGTCCACACCGACGCCGCCGTGCCGGAGAACCCGGCCGTGGCCTTCGCCGAGGGGCGCTTCAACCGCGTCCCGGTCGTGATCGGCACGAACCTGGACGAGGGGCGGCTGTTCGCCAACGAAGTGCGGGATATGGACCGCTACCAGAAGGAGACGGTCTGGATGTATGGCGAGGTCGGGCCGCGTGTGCTGGAACGCTATCCTGTCGGGCCGGACGGGCCGGCCTACGCCATCGCCGCCAACTTCACCGACCAGCGCTTCGCCTGTCCGTCCCAGGCGCTGCGCCGCCTGCTGTCCCGGCATGTCCCGGTCTGGGGCTATGAGTTCGCCGACCGCGAGGCCCCCTTCGTCCTGCCGGACTGGATCGTGGGTCTGGACCTGGGCGCCTATCACGCCAGCGAACTGGCCTATGTGTTCGGCACGCGCTGGGTCTTCGCCGATCCCGACAAGTTCACGCCCGGCCAGGCGGCGCTGTCGACGCGGATGCGCGCGGCCTGGGCGGAGTTCGGCCGCCCCGGCTTCGAAGCCGGCTGGCCGCGCGTGGATGGCGACGGCGGTCCGGTCCGCGTCTTCTCGCCCGAGGGCGATCGCCTGGACCGGACCTTCTTCGACCGTCACCAGTGCGCCTTCTGGGACGGCACGCCCTTCGGCGCCGTGGCGCCCTAGAGGAAGCGCACCGTCACGCCCGGCTTGACCTTGTCGGCCAGTTCCCAGGCGTCCCAGTTGGTCAGGCGCACGCAGCCGTGCGAGGCGGTCTTGCCGATCTTTTCCGGATCGGGCGTGCCGTGGATGCCGTAGCTGGGCTTGTTCAGGTCAATCCACACCACGCCGACCGGATTATTCGGGCCCGGCTTGACCACGACCTTCCGGTTGACATTTCCATAGCTGAGCTTGGCCGGGTCGTAGACATAGTCCGGGTTGCGGGCCACGCCGACCACCTTGACCGTGCCGGACGGGGTCGGGTTGTCGCCGCTGCCGATGGTGGCGGGATAGTAGGCGATCAGCTTGCCGTCGGCGGCGAAGGCCTTCACCGAGCCCTCGCCCTTATCGACCTCGATGCGGTCGACGTCGGCGGGCAGGGGGGTGTTGTCGACGGCGGGGACCAGCAGCGTCTGGCCGGCGCGGTTGAAGTCGGCCGTCGGGTTCAGGGCCCGCAGCAGGGCTTCGGTGACGTGGAACCGCTCCGCCAGGGCCTCGACGACGTTGCCATAGGCCATCGACTCCGCGCGGCCCTGCGCCTCCAGTTCGGTCGGCACGGTCCCGAGATAGGGGCCCGCCACGTCCTGGGCCGTGATCTCATAGGTGGTCATGATCGCACCGACGCCGCGCGCCCGCAGCCGCTCCATCACCTGGGCGTCCAGCTCGCCGTCGACGGGCAGGCCCTCGGCCTCCTCGAAGGCGGCGACCGCCTGGCGCATGTTGGAGCCGGCCAAGCCATCGATCGCGCCGGGGCTGAAGCGGGCGCGCTCCAGCAGCACCTGAGCGCGCACCAGCGCCGCTTCGGGCTGGGCCGGCGGCTGGCCGGGGGGCGGCGCCTCGCCGGGAGCCGAGGACGGCGTGCGCGGTTGAGCCGGCAGGGACGCGTTCTCGATCGCGTCGCGGGTCAGCGGGCCTTCGGCGGGGCCGACGCGCTCGGCGGCGGGCGGCGCGATACGGTCGCAGGCGGCCAGGGCCAGCACGGCGGCGCTGGCGGCGA
>JAEWDF010000086.1 GCA_023390245.1 Pseudomonadota bacterium | reverse complement strand
CGGCAGGCCCTGGCCGGTCGGCGCAGCGGCGGGCGGCGCGGCCGGACGCGGCTGGGGCTGTTCCGGCGGCGGGGTGAAGGTCACGGGCGCGTCCGGAGCCTCGGCCTCGTCGCGATAGACGCGCACCCCCTCGGCCGGGTCGACCGGCTGGGCGTCGATCGGCGCCGCCGCCTTCATCTCGCCCACGGGCTGGCCCACGGCCGGCGGCGCGTCGGTGGAGGCGCGCATGCCCGAGCGATAGAAGAAGACCACCGCCGCGATCAGCACCAGCAGCACCACCGCGCTGACGATCAGCGTCACCGGCGGGGCCTTGCTCCCGCCGCCCACGGGGCGTCCGCCGCGCGCGTCGAAGCCGCGCCGGAACGGCAGGTCGTCGTCGGTCGGCGGCGTATAGGCGCCGCGGCCGGGTCGGTTGTCGTCGTCAAAGGACATGGTCGCGCTCCGCCGTTCGGTCCGGGCGCGAATCGGCGCGCCGGACTCCCATCCTAACCCGCCGCCCGTCCGTTTCGAATCACAGATCGAGGGCGAGGTCGAGGCTGAACAGCTTGCGGTGCACTTCTATGGCGTAGCGGTCGGTCATGCCGGCGATATAGTCGCAGATCGCCCGCGCCCGCCGCGTCCGGTCTTCGGTCATCGCCGGCAGGCCCCACTCCGGCGGCATCACCTCGGGTTCCTCCATGAACAGCTCGAACAGCTGCGCCAGCATCCGCCTGGCCTGGCTGCGCGTGCGGTTCACGCGGTAGTGGCGATACATCCGCTCGAACAGGAACCGACGCAGGATCGCCAGGTCGGCATGCAGCGCCGGCGAGAAGGCGACCAGGGCGCGGTTCGCCGTCCGCACGTCCTCGGCGGAACGGACGCCGTCCGCCTCGATCCGCCGCATGGTCTCGTTCAGCACGTCGTCGATCATCACGCCGATCATCCGCCGCACGGCCTCGATCCGCAGCATCCGCTCGTCGATGCCGGGCCAGTCGTGGCGCACCTCGGCCAGGATCGGGCCGATGATCGGGATGTCGGCCAGCTCCGCCAGGGTGATCAGCCCCGCCTGCACCCCGTCGTCCACGTCGTGGTTGTTGTAGGCGATGTCGTCGGCGATGGCCGCGCACTGGGCCTCCAGAGAAGCGAAAGTGTCCAGCCGCAGGTCCCAGTCCGCCTCTCCCCCCGCCGCATAGGGCCGCGCGAACGACCAGGCCGGCTCGTCCAGCCGGTGCGCCACCGGCCCGTTGTGCTTGATGACGCCCTCGACCGTCTCCCAGCTCAGGTTCAGCCCGTCGAAGCTGGGATAGCGGTTCTCCAGCTCCGTCACGACGCGGAAGCTCTGGACGTTGTGGTCGAAGCCGCCATGGTCGGCCATCTGGACGACCAGTTCGTCCTCCCCCGCATGGGCGAAGGGCGGATGGCCCAGGTCGTGGGCCAGGGCGATGGTCTCGGCCAGGTCGTCGTCCAGCCTCAGCGCATGGGCCAGCGACCGCGCGATCTGCGCCACCTCCAGCGAATGGGTCAGGCGGGTGCGGTAATGGTCGCCCTCGTGCGCCACGAAGACCTGGGTCTTCTCCTTCAGCCGACGAAAGGCGGTGGCGTGGATGATGCGGTCGCGGTCGCGCGCGAAGGCGGTGCGCGTGCGGCTCGGCGGCTCGAAGAAGCGGCGGCCCTTGGTCTGGTCGGCGCGCTCGGCGTAGGGGGCGAGGCCCGTCCTGAGGTCTGTCTGGCTCAACTTCATCGACTTTGAAGCGCGCGGGCCTTTGCGAACGCCCGCGCCCGCCTCATATAGAAGGCCGTGAGCAGCGTCCAATCCACAGAACGATCCACAGCCGCCTTCGCCGTCGCCCTGCGCGCGCCGGAAGGCATCGTCCTGGCCGAGAGCGGCGCCCGGCGCCTGGCCCGGCTGTCTGCGGCGGAGGGCCGGCCCGTGATGCTGCGCGTCGCGGTGGAAGGCGGCGGCTGCTCCGGCTTCCAGTACCGGTTCGACCTGGTCGAGACGGCCGAAGCCGACGACCTGCGCGTCGAGCGCGACGGCCAGACGGTGCTGGTCGACGCCGTCTCCGTCCCCTTCCTCAGGGGCTCGGAGATCGCCTTCGTCGACGAACTGGCCGGCGCCCAGTTCGTGGTGAACAACCCCAACGCCGCCTCGAGCTGCGGCTGCGGCGTCAGCTTCTCGATCTAAGCCGCGCCCTCGGTCGAGGATACGACCCACTCGCACCATCGTTCCGTCCGGATCGCTGACCGCGAACTCATAGGCTCGCCAAGGCTTCACGTGCGGCGCGCTCCCTTCGATGATTCAAGCTGGTCGGACTTGCAATTAGAATATTTCCTAATTAGGAAGTTTGCTATGAACACCCTGTTCAAGGCCCTGTCGCATCCGGTGCGTCGCCGCATCATCGACATGCTGCGCGCCGGGCCGCTGGCGTCGGGCGACATCGCCGCCGCCTTCGACATGAGCTGGCCGTCCATCACCGGCCACCTCAACGCCCTGAAGGAGGCCGGCCTGGTCAGTCCCGAGCGCGAGGGCCAGACCATCCGCTATCGGCTGGAGATTTCGGCCGTGGAAGAGGCGCTGGCCTTCCTGATGGACATCGCGGGAACGGGACGGGAGGCGCGGGCCGAAGCCGCCCAGGAAAAGGAACCCGGTCGATGAACGATCGTCTGACCCTGCTCGACTACCTGACCTTCGCGGTCTTCGCGGTCCAGGCCGCCTTCGCCGTCCATGTCGGCGTCAACGGACCGGCCGAGGCGACCCTGCCGCTGCACTGGAACGCGGCCCTGCAGGTCGACCGCTGGGGCACGGGGCTGGAGTTCGCCGCCGTGTCCGGCGGCCTGACCCTGCTCGGCCTGCTGGTCTGCGCCGGCCTGGGCCTGGGGGCGCGGCGGGCCGACGCCGCGGACGATCCGGCCCGCGGCAAGGCGCTGCGGGTCGGCCAGGGGATCGCCCTGTTCGTCTTCGCCGTCCTCGGCCTGTTGACGGCCGTGATGACCCTGGGCGGTCTGCCGCCCGAGGGCGCGGAAGTCCTGTCCATGGCCGCCGTGTCGCTGATCTTCGCCGGCCTGGGCGCCTTCCTCGGACGGGTCGCGCCCAATCCGCTGATCGGGGTGCGCACGCCCTGGACCTTCAAGAGCCGCCGCGCCTGGGACCGCGCCAACCGCCTGGCCGGCCGCCTGTATTTCCTCCTGGGCCTGGCCGGTCTGGTCGCCGCGCCCCTGGCGCCCCAGCCGGCCGGGACCTTCGCCCTGGTCGCCGGCGCGCTGGCCGCCGCCGCCTGGGCGGTGTTCGAAAGCTGGCGCGTCTGGCGCGCCGACCCCGACCGCCAGCCCTTCTGACCTTTCCAAGGAGACCGCCATGCCCAGCCTCGCCGCCGCCCTGATCGCGTCCCTGCTCGCCGGCCCGGTCTCGACCGAGGTCGTCCTGCCGTCCCAGCCGGCGCCGCTGCACGGAACCCTGCTGGCGCCGGAGCGCATCCAGGCCGTCGCCGTCATCCTGCCCGGCTCCGGTCCCACCGACCGCGACGGGAACCAGGCGCCGGCGATCCGCGCCTCGACCTATCGGATGCTGGCCGAAAGCCTGGCGGACCGAGGAATCGCCGCCGTCCGCATCGACAAGCGCGGGATCGGCGCCAGCGCCGCCGCCGGCCCGGCCGAGACCGACCTGCGCTTCGACGCCTACGCCGACGACGCCCGCGCCTGGGCCGCCGAAGCCGCCCGCCTGACGAATCAGCCCTGCGCCTGGCTGATCGGCCACAGCGAAGGCGCCCTGGTCGCGCTGAAGGCGGCTGAGGGCGGCGACGACAAGATTTGCGGCCTGGTCCTCCTCTCCGGTGCGGGCCGGCCCGCCGGCGCCGTGCTGCGCGAGCAGTTGGCCGATGTCCCCGAGCCGCTGAAGACCCAGGCCTACGAGGCCCTGATGGAACTGGAAGCCGGCCGCGCGGTCGCCGAACCGCCCGCCGCCCTGGCCGCCCTGTTCCGCCCCTCGGTCCAGCCCTATCTGATGTCCTGGCTGCCGCTGGACCCCGCCGCCCTGCTGGCCGCTTACGACGGCCCGGTCTTCATCGGCCAGGGGACCACCGATCTCCAGGTCGGCGTCGCGGACGCGCAGGCGCTCGCCGCCGCCGATCCCGAAGCCACGCTGAAGCTGTGGGACGGCGTCAACCACGTCCTCAAGACCGCCCCCGCCGACCGCGCGGGGAATCTGGCCACCTACGCCGACCCCGACCTGCCCCTCGCGCCGGGCGTGGTTGAGGACGTGGCGGCGTTCATCCTGGCCGCGCGATAGACGCAGTGATCGTCTCCTCCCCACGTGAGTGGGGAGGGGGACCGCGAAGCGGTGGAGGGGTTCTTGAAGCGACACAGGCATCAGCGTGGCGGAAAGAACCCCTCCGTCTCTCCGCTACGCTTCGAGCCACCTCCCCACTGACGTGGGGAGGAGACGGCCGTGACGCCCTTATCCCTCGCCCAACTCCGCCCGCGCCGCGTCCGCCAGGGTGAAGAACCGCTCCCGCACCTCGGCCGCATAGGGGTTGTCGCGCTCGATGGCCTGGAACACCGCTGGACTGTCGTGGCGGACCATGTCGACGGCCTGCATCAGCCGCTCGAAGCTGGCCGTGGTCATCCGCGTGGGCAGGGGCTCCATCTTCAGCAGCACCCGCGCGATCAGGTGGGTCAGGCCCTGGACCGTCGCCGCCTCCCGGTCGTGGTCCTCGGGCGTGACCTGGAACACCTTCAGCCCCAGCGCCCGGCGGCAGAAGGCGGCGACGCGGCGCGCGTCCCTTCCGCCGCGCACCGCGCACACGGCGATACGCAGGCCGGCGATCCCGTCCCGCGCGCTCTGCGGCCCGAACAGCGGATGGGTCCCGACGATCCGCACCCCCGACGGCAGCGCCGCCGCCATCGCCTGCGCCGGCTTCACCTTCACCGAGCCGACGTCGATCACCAGGGCGTCGGGGCGCAGATGCGGGCGGACGGCCGCCAGGGTCGCCTCCAGCGCGCCCACCGGCACGGCCAGGATCACCACCGGGCGGGCGGCCGCCGTCGCCAGGTCGGCCAGCACCGCCACGCCCTCGCCATCGGTCGCCGCCGGATCATGGGCGACGATGTCGAACCATGGCGCCAGACGCCGCGCCGTCAGTCGCCCGAAGGCGCCGAAGCCGATCAGGCCCAGCGTCGGCTTCACGCGCCCAGCGTCTCCTGGAACCGCACCGGCCGCCCCTGGGCTGATCCGACCAGTTCCCCGTCCTTCATCACCACCCGCCCGCGCACGATGGTCGCCATCGGCCAGCCGGTCGCCTCGACCCCGTCGAAGGGCGTCCAGCCGCAGCGCGTCGCCTGCTGGTCGTGCGTGATGGTCTTCTTCGCCTTCAGGTCGACGAGGGTCAGGTCGGCGTCATAGCTGACGGCCATCCGCCCCTTGTTGGCCGTGCCGAACACCCGTTGCGCGCCACCCGAGGTCAGGTCGATGAACCGCTCCAGGCTCAGCCGCCCGTTCGCGACATGCGTCAGCATCAACGGCACCAGGGTCTGCACCCCGGGCATGCCCGAGGGCGAGGCCGGATAGGGCTTGGCCTTCTCTTCCTTGGTGTGCGGCGCGTGGTCCGAGCCCAGCACGTCGGCGACGCCCTGCTGCATCCCCCACAGCCACAGGGCGTCGACATGCTCCCGCGACCGGATCGGCGGGTTCATCTGGGCGTAGGCGCCCAGCCGCTGATAGGCCTCGGGCGCGACCAGGGTCAGGTGCTGGGGCGTGATCTCGACGGTGGCGACATCCTTGTGGAAGCGCAGGAACTCCATCTCGTCCTTCGTCGTGACGTGCAGGACGTGGATGCGCGCGCCCGTTTCCTTGGCCAGCCCGACCAGGCGGCGCGTGGACATGATGGCGCTCTCGGCGTCGCGCACCTCGGGATGGCTGGTCCAGTCGCCGGTGCGGGCCAGGTTGCGGCGGTCGGCCAGGCGGTACTCGTCCTCGGAGTGGAAGGTGGCGCGGCGACGCACGTTGGACAGCACCTTCCTGACCCCGTCGTCGTCGGCGATCAGCAGGTCGCCGGTCGAGGCGCCCATGAACACCTTGACCCCGCAGCAGCCCGGCAGCCGCTCCAGCTCGCCCAGGTGATCCGCGTTCTCGTGGGTGCCGCCGACATAGAAGGCGTGGTCCGTCCACATCCGGTCCCTGGCCCGCGCCAGCTTGTCCTCCATCGTCGCCGGATCGGTGGTGTTGGGATTGGTGTTCGGCATCTCGAACACGGCCACCACGCCGCCCAGGGCCGCCGCGCGCGACCCGGTCTCCAGGTCCTCCTTCCACTCCAACCCCGGCTCGCGGAAGTGGACCTGGGTGTCGATGACGCCCGGCAGGACGGTCAGGCCCGTCGCGTCGAACGTCTCGCCCGCCGAGGCCTGCGACAGGTCGCCGATGAAGGCGATCCTGCCGTCGATCACGCCCACGTCGGCCAGGCCGCGCCCGGCGTGGTTCGCCACCTCCCCGCCCCGCACGATCAGGTCATAGGTCTGGGTCATGGCGAGGTCTTCCTTGCGGGCGTTGGTTCCGACGCGGACTAGTACATCCCCGCTCATCCCCGCGAAAGCGGGGACCCAGTGCTTTGGACGCTCGGCCTCAGGCAGGACCCACGTCAGGCGATGCCGACGCCTCATCCCGCGAAAGGGCTGGGTCCCCGCTTTCGCGGGGATGAGCGGAAAGAAACTAACCCCGCTCCCGCAACATCGCCTGCGCGGCCCTCAGCACCCGCTCCCACGGCAGGTCCAGCATGTGCTGGATGGCCTGGTTCAGGTTCGGGTCCAGCTGCCTGAACTCCGCGAAGCTGCGCGGCCCGCGCACCGCCGTCCCCTTCCAGGGTCCGCGCGTCGCCTCGTCCGACGGGCCGAAGGCGGCGACCACCGGAACGCCGGCGCCGACCGCCAGGTGGGTCCAGATGGAATCCCCGCCGACATAGAGGCGCGCCCTGGACAGGGCCGCCACGGTCTGGAGCCGGGTCAGCCTGCCCTGCAGTTCGATCACCCGTGCGCGGGGCGCGGCGGAGCGGATGGCGTGGGCGGCGTCGCGGTCGATCTCCTCGCCCACGATCATCAGCCGCCCGCCCGCCATCGGGCCGTCGTCGGCCAGCAGGCGGTTGGCCACCTTGGCGTAGCGTTCGGCCGGCCAGCGCCGCCCCATCCATTCGGCGCCCGGACCGATCGCCAGGATCGGCCCGTCGCCGCCGCCCGCCGGAAAGCGCGCCTCGGCGGCGGCCAGCGTCTCCGCCGAGACATGCAGCCGGGGCGCCGGGATCTCCTCGCCCTCCAGGGTCAGCACCCGCGCCGCCGCCTCGACCGCGTGCAGGCCCGGCTCGGCCGGCCCGCGCACCGCCCGCTTCCGGCGCCGCAGCTTGCCCGACAGGGTGGAGCCGCGCATGTCCACGATCAGCCCCCAGCGCGTCCCGCGCACCCGGTTCCACAGGGCGATCCAGTCGAAATGGCCCTCCCGTTCCAGCACCAGCAGCTGCGCCAGCCGCGGCGTGTCGGCGAACAGCGGCGCGGAGGCGGCGGAGCCGACGATGGTGAAACTGGCCGTCGGCAGGGTCTCGACCAGCCGGTTCAGCACGCCGGACGACAGGATGGCGTCCTCGGCGTCGGACTCGGCGATATAGAGGATGGGAAAGCGCCCGATCATCCGTTGACGGATACAGGGATTCTGCGCCGCGCTTAACAGCCTGCCGGGGCGGCGTTTCGCCGCCACGCTCGCGCCGGCGCCGCCGCTGGGCTAGGAGGACGCGATGACCGACCTGTCCGCCGCCGAGACCGCCGCCGCCCTGGACCGCTTCCGCGCCCGCCGGGACGTGGCCGCGCGCCGCCTGGAGATGATCGCCCAGGGCGCGACGCTGTCCTATGAGGACGGGACGCCGGTCGACATGGCCTCCGAAACACGCCGCCAGGAGAAGATCCTGGCCGACATGGACCGCCGCATCGCCGCGCTGGAGCGCGCCGGCGGGTGAGCCTGCCGCTGCTTCCGGACCGGACCTGCGGCGGATGCGTCGAGTGCTGCCGCGCCATCCCGCTCGACCTGCCCGAACTGGCCAAGCCGACCGGCGAACTCTGCGCCTATTGCGTGGACGGCGCCGGCTGCGCGGTGCACGCGATCCGGCCCCAGACCTGCCGCGTCTGGTTCTGCCTGTGGCGCGTGGTGGAGCTGTCCGACGACTGGCGGCCGGACCGGAGCGGCGTCATCGTCCGTCCCGACGGCGTGGAGGACGGCGTCATCACCCTCCATGTGCTGCACCCGTCGGAATTCCTCGCGTCCGAGGATGTCTTCGTCACCGTCGCCGGCTGGATCGCCGAGGGGATCGAGGTGGCGCTGAGCGCGCCCGGTCCGGTCGGGACCTATCCCGCCCGCGCCGTCGTCACCGACTGGCTGCGCCCCGCCGTGGAGGCCGGCGACCCCGCCGACTTCCTGGCCCGCACCCTGCGCGCCCTCGACAGCCTGGCCGCCCACGACTTCCAGCCCGACGGCGTCGTCGCCCGCTACGCCGTGACGTGAAGCGCCGCCTGTCTCCTCCCCACATTGTGGGGAGGTGGCTCGGAGCGCAGCGGAGAGACGGAGGGGGTCTTCGGCCCCGCCGGCGCCGCGTCAAGAACCCCTCCACCGCTTCGCGGTCCCCCTCCCCACTGCGTGGGGAGGAGACGGGAACCGCCGCTCTCGTCACCTGAGACGCCGCCTGTCTCCTCCCCGCTTTGCGGGGAGGTGGCTCGGAGCGAAGCGGAGAGACGGAGGGGTTCTTCGGCCCGCCGTCGCCGCTCCAAGAACCCCTCCACCGCTTCGCGGCCCCCTCCCAAAACGTGGGGAGGAGACACAATCACCGCTTTCGCCCACGGCCGTCTGGAGACATCGCCTCCCCGCGCCTATCTTGGCCGCATGCCCATCGCCCGCCTCGACAGCCGCGCCCTGATCGCCGTGACGGGAGACGACGCCCGGCCCTTCCTGCACAACCTGCTGACCCAGGACGTGGAGACGCTGACGCCCGGACAGGTCCGCTTCGGCGCCCTGCTGTCCCCGCCCGGCCGCCTGCTGTTCGACCTGTTCCTGGTCGGGGTCGACGACGGGGTGCTGCTCGACGTCGCCGCCGACCGCCGCGACGCCCTGCTGCAGCGGCTGGCCCTGTACCGCCTGCGGGCCAGGGTGGAGATCGCCGCCGACGATCGCCCCGTCTTCGCCAGCTGGCCCGCGGCGGCCCAGGGCTTCGTCCCCGATCCCCGCACCCCGCTGATGGGCGGACGGGCCTATGGCGGCGATGTCCAGACCGACGGGGCCGAGGCCGACTACGTCGCCCATCGCCTGGATGTCGGCATTCCCGACCCGGCCGTGGACGGCCAGCATGACAGGCTGTTCCCCATCGACGCCGACTTCGACCTGCTGAACGGGATCGACTTTCACAAGGGCTGTTTCGTCGGCCAGGAGACGACCTCGCGCATGAAGCGGCGCGGCTCGATCCGCAACCGCATGCTGCCGGTCGCCTTCGACGGCCCGCCCCCGCCCTTCGGCGCCGAGATCCAGATCGACGGCCGCCGCGTCGGCGACCTGCTGTCGGGGATCGACGGCCGGGCCATGGCGGTGCTCCGCATCGACCGGCTGGAGGGCGACATGACGGTGGATGGACGGCCGATCCGCTTGCGCCGCCCCGCCTGGATGGGCGAGGAGGAGCTGACCCTTCCAGCCGACTGAGTCTCCTCCCATGCAGATCGCCGACCAGATCGTCCTCGTCACCGGCGGCGCGCGCGGCGTCGGCGCCGCCGCCGTCCGCGCTTTCGCGCGTGAGGGCGCGCGCGTCGTCATCAACTGGCGCGCCAGCGGCGAGGCGGCGCAGGCCTTGGCCGCCGAGATCGGCGACCGCGCCATCGCCCTCCAGGCCGATGTCGCCGACCGCCCCGCCGTCCAGGCCATGGTCGAGGAGGCCGAGGCGCATTTCGGCGCGCCCGTGACCACCGTGGTCAACAACGCCCTGGACTACAGCTTCAACGGCGACGCCCGCTCGGTGCTGGCCGACATCGGCTGGACCGAGATGGAGAGCCAGTTCTCCACCGTCGTGCGCGGCGCCCTGAACGTCATCCAGGCGACGGCGCCGGGCATGATGCGGAACGGCTTCGGCCGGGTGGTGAACATCGGCACCAACCTGTTCCAGAACCCGGTCGTGCCCTATCACGACTACACCGCCGCCAAGGCCGCCCTGCTCAGCCTGACCCGCACCGCCTCCGCCGACCTCGGCCCCTCGGGGATCACGGTCAACATGGTGTCGGGCGGCCTGCTGCGCACCACCGACGCCAGCGCCGCCACGCCCGAGGCGGTGTTCGATCTGATCGCCGGCATGACCCCGCTGCGGTCGGTGACCACCCCGGAGGAGTTCGCCGACGCCGTCCTCTTCTTCGCCTCCCCCTGGAGCCGCGCGGTCACGGGCCAGAACCTGGTGGTCGACGGCGGCCTGGTCCGCGACTGACGACACCGTCTCCTCCCCGCGTCGCGGGGAGGTGGCGCGGCGCTTCTTCAGCGCCGTGACGGAGGGGTTCTTCGCGACTCCAGCGCCTGATCTGCTGCAAGAGCCCCTCCACCGCTTCGCGGTCCCCCTCCCCGCAAAGCGGGGAGGAGACGCATGTCGCCCTTCCCTTCCCCCGAACAAATCGGCAACGTCCCCGTCATGACCGATTCACACGCCGACGGCCGCTGCGGCTGGTGCGGCACCGATCCGCTCTATGTCGCCTATCACGACCATGAATGGGGCGTGCCCGAGCGCGATCCCCGCGCCCTGTGGGAGAAGCTGGTGCTGGACGGCTTCCAGGCCGGCCTGGCGTGGATCACTATCCTCAGGAAACGCGAGGGCGTGCGCGACGCCTTCGACGGTTTCGACCCCGAGATCGTCGCCCGCTACGACGAAGCCGACATCGAACGCCTGCTGGCCGATCCGCGCATCATCCGCTCGCGCGCCAAGATCAACGCCGCCATCAACGGCGCGCGCCTCTGGCTGCGGATGCGCGAGGACGGCGAGGACTTCTCAGCATGGCTGTGGTCCTTCGTCGGCGGCCAGCCGATCCAGCCGGACTGGTCCGCCGGCTACGCCATTCCGACCCAATCGCCCGAATCCGTCGCCATGGCCAAGGCGTTGAAGCAGCGCGGCTTCAACTTCTGCGGCCCCGTGATCGTCTACGCCTTCATGCAGGCCGTGGGCATGGTCAATGATCACCCGCCCTCGTGCTTCCGTCACGCGCCGGTTCGTGCGATGGCGGGCCATGGCTAAGACGCCCGCTCCGAAATCCAAGGCGTCCCGCGCCTTCCCCACCCTGTCGCTGGAAACCGTGCTGTTGCGCAGCGCGGGCGGTCCGGTGTGCGGCGTGGACGAGGCGGGGCGCGGTCCCTGGGCCGGGCCGGTGTCCGCCGCGGCGGTGATCCTGAACCCCGACGACCTGCCCGAGGGCGTCGACGACTCCAAGGTCCTGACGCCCGCCCGGCGCGAGGCGCTGGAGATCGAGATCAAGGCCCGCGCCGTCGCCTGGGGCGTCGGTTTCGCCTCGGTCGAGGAAATCCACGAGCTGAACATCCTGCACGCCACCGGTCTGGCCATGTGCCGCGCCGTCGAGCAACTGGCGGTCCAGCCGGTCGCCGCCCTGGTGGACGGCGCCTATCGTTTCAAGCTGCCGTGCGACGTTCAGACCGTCGTCGGCGGCGACGGCCTGTCGCTGTCGATCGCGGCGGCCTCCATCCTGGCCAAGACAGCGCGCGACCGGCTGATGATCGAACTGGACGCCCAGTATCCCGGCTACGGCTTCGCCAGCCACAAGGGCTACAGCGCACCCGTCCACCAGGCGGCGCTGAAGACGCTGGGTCCCTGCCCCGCCCACCGGCGCGGCTGGTCGCCGATCCGGGCCCTGCTGGAAGAGGCCTGACGCCTCAGACGTGCATGAAACCGCCCAGCAGCGCGCCCATCAGGGCCGCGACGGCGGCGCCGGCGATCGCCAGCATCCAGTGCGGCGGCAGGGGAACCGTCGGTTCCACGTCCTCCTCCGTCGGCTCCGCCGGGGCGGGTTCGCGCCGCGCGAAACGTTCGGCGTTGTGGGTGTAGATTCGCGCGGCCTCCTGCGGCCGAACCGTTCCCGCCTCCGGCTCGACCGGCGCCCAGGATTTGGCCTCGGCGAGCGGCCGGACACGATAGTCGTCGGCGCGCGATCGGGGCTGGGGAGGATGGTGAACGGTCGGTTCCATACCGCCGTAACGGCCGCCCCTGACTCGGGTTCCCGGCAGAGCTTCTTAAAGAAAATCAACGAATCAGGCGGCGACGGGGAGAATCACGGGCCGATCCGTGACCACGAACAGGCGCTCGATGTTGCGCAGCCGGCCGACGACGCCGACCTTCTCGCCCTTCGGATTGTGGATGCCGATGCGCGCGCCGACATAGCGTGGGTGGGCGATCTCCACGACCTGCACATGGCCCCGCGCCGACAACATCTCCACCAGGTCCGCGCGGCTCAGATACCCCTCGTCGTTGAAGCTGACGATCAGGTTGGGCGCCTTCACCCGCTCGACCACCGCCTTCAGCGCCGGACCGATGCCGGGGCGGCTGTTGAAGGCGCTCTTGCGGGTCTTCACGTCGATCCGCTTGTTGGCCACCCCATAGGTCTCGGGCCGGTCCCACAGCACCAGGCTCTCCCACACATGGTAGTTGGCCAGGTAGGAGTGCTGGTTGTAGGGCGGGTCCAGATAGACCAGGTCCGCCTCCACCTCGGCGGCGATCTCCACCGCGTCGCCCCGGGTCGCGCGGCATGGCGCGCCCACCGACGGCAGGATGTCGGGCAGGCGCAGCTCCAGCGGCTTCAGCGCGCGCGGCGCCCAGCGCTTCATATAGGCCATCTGCACCCCGGCGGTGGAATCCACCCGGTCGGCCGCCTCCATCAGGCTGACCAGGACGATGGCCTTCAACTCGGGCTCCAGGTCCATGGCCTCGATCCGCTCGCGCATCGCCTCGATGCGCGCGCCGTTGTCGGGGTGGAAATAGCGGGCCTCCTCGCAGAAGGCGCGGGTGAACCAGCCCGCCCGGGGCCGGACGGCGCGCAGTTCGTCCAGCACGCCCTGGGCCCGCTCGACCCAGCGCTCGCGGTCCGCCTGGACATAGGCCGTCGCCAGCGCATGGGCGTAGGCGTTGTGATCGTTGGACCAGACCTGGAAGCCCGACTTCTTCAGCGCATGGCCGACGCGGGCGGTGCCGGAGAACAGGTCGCAGACCCGCCCGCCGCGCGGCAGCACGCCGGCCGCCGCGCCGGTCACATGCCCCAGCAGGGCGCGCTTGGAGCCGATGTATTTGATCATGGGACGCGCCGCCGACTCATCACGCCAGCATAGCCGCTCGCCCGCCGCATGGGAGGGGTGTCGCGGCGGGTCGGCGCAGGATCGCCCGCTCCGGACGACCTGACAGGGTCCGACACGCCATCCTCTGGATTCGAAAACCTTTTTCAGAAAGGCGGAACAATCGACCGAGCACGCTCGCGCGCGGCCCTATAATGCGCGCCCGGTCTTTGACATCGCCGCTCCGTCCGACGGTCGCGCCTTGCACTCTTTTGCACATTGCACTGTTTTTTCGAGTGCAGTGCAATTCTCTCCCGTGAGCGCGACGCGACGGGAGAAGGCGCCAGTCAGCCCGGCTTCTTCTTTCGCGCCGCCTTGGTCGTCGGCGCATGGGCCAGGCGCAGCAGGTTGGCGGCGCCCGGCGCGCCGAACGGCGTGCCGGCCAGGATCAGGATGCGCTGGCCGGGCGCGCACAGGTCGTAGTCGACCGCGCTCTCCACCGCCGCGTCGGTCACGTCCTCCAGCGAGGCCGGCTGATCGCCCAGCCGGGGTTCGAGCCCCCAGACCAGGGCCAGGCGGCGCGCCGTGTTCGGATTGGGCGTCAGGGCCAGGATCGGCTTCAGCGGCCGCTCGCGCGACAGCCGCCGGGCGGTGCCGCCCAGGGTGGTGAACACCACCAGGCAGGCCGTGGACGGAGCGTCCGCCGCCTTGCGCGCCGCGCTGACCAGGGCGTCGACGTCCTGCTCGGCCATGTCGGGATCCTCGGCGCTCATCAGGCCGGGCCACAGGGGGTCCTTCTCCACCCGCTCGATGATGCGGTTCATGATCGAGACCGCCTCCAGCGGATAGTCGCCCGACGCGGTCTCGGCCGACAGCATCAGGGCGTCGGCGCCCTCATAGACGGCGTTGGCCACGTCGGACGCCTCGGCGCGGGTCGGGGCCGGGGCGCTGGTCATCGATTCCAGCATCTGGGTGGCCACGATCACCGGCACGCCGCGATTGCGGGCGGCGCGGACGATCTGCTTCTGGGCGACCGGCACCTCCTCCGGGTCCATCTCCACGCCCAGGTCGCCGCGCGCGACCATCACCCCGTCGCAATAGTCCAGGATGGCCTCCAGGTCGGCCAGGGCGGCCGGCTTCTCGATCTTGGCCAGACAGGCCGCCTGGCCGTTCACGATCCGCTTCAGCTCGGCCATGTCCTCGGGCTTCTGCACGAAGCTGAGCGCCACCCAGTCCACGCCCATGCGCAGGGCGAAGGCCAGGTCCTCGCGGTCCTTGGGGGTCAGGGCCGAGACGGGGATGACGGCTTCCGGCACCGCCACGCCCTTGCGGTCCGACAGCTTGGAGCCGCTCTCGACCGTCACCTCGGCCCATTCGTCGCTGCGCTTGCCGACCCGCAGCCGCACCCGCCCGTCGTCCAGCAGCAGCAGCATCCCCTCGCGGAGGGCCTTGAAGATTTCCGGATGCGGCATCTGCACCCGCGTCTCGTCGCCGGGCGTCGGGTCCAGGTCGAACCGCATCCTGTGGCCCGGCTTGACGGCGATCTCCACGTCCTTGAACCGGCCCAGGCGCAGCTTGGGCCCCTGCAGGTCGGCCAGCACGCCCAGCGGGCGGTTCAGCGCCATCTCGGCGCCGCGCACGGCCTTCAGGGCCGCGGCGTGGTCCTCGTGCGAGCCGTGGCTGAAGTTCAGGCGGAACACGTCCACCCCGGCCTGGGCCAGGGCCTTGACCGTCCCCGGCGCGCGGCTGGCGGGACCGAGGGTCGCGACGATACGGGCGCGGCGGGCTCTCTTCATGAAGGTCGTTTCCTTGGCGTCTCGCTGGGCCGGCTGAACCTGCGGCGTTCGGCCCTTCTGCCAATCAAACGATCCGCGCGTAAGGCCGAGACCCCCAGGGAAACACGAGTTTACGGCGCCCGAAACAGGAGTTTATCGGCTTTCGCCCGCCGCCGCCGCGCAGGAGGCCACGGCGAAGCCGTTCAGATCGACGCAGCGTCCCTCCACCCTGGGCGTCTCCACGCCGATCACGTGGGCCAGGGTCGGAGCGATATCGATGGTGCGGATCGGCAGGAAACGCTCCTCGCCCGTCGCGCCCGGCCACCAGAAGATGATCGGCACGCGGCGGTCGTATTCATAGGGCGTGCCGTGGTTGGAGATGGCCCCGCCGACCCGGCCGCCCAGCACCACGTTCGGCTGGAAGGCCAGGATGATGTCGGGCGAGCGGCCCTCCACGACCGACAGGCGCATCCGCTCAGGAATGGTCAGCATCTCCGGGCTGCTGGACACCGGAAGGGGCTGGGCCAGCATGGCCTCGCGCGTTTCGGCGAAAGCGACGTCCGGCAGCTGGCGCAGGCGCTCCACCGCGGCTTCGGCGACCTGGGTCCGCAGCGGCTCCGGCAGGGCGCGATGCGCCTTGTCGGCGACGATGATCCCGCTGCCCCCTTGCTGGAGCGGGGCCGCGTCCAGCCCGAAGCGCGCGCGCAGTTCGTCATTGATGGTCGTGAACCCGCTCAAATCGGCGCGGCGCGCGTGCGGGAAGCCCTGCGCGGCGGAACGTTCGACGAAATCCGATCCGCCATGGTCGGCCGTCAGCACCACCAGGGCGCCGCCCGGAACCTCGGCCAGCCGGTCCAGGAAGCCGGCCAGGGCCTCGTCCAGCCGGTGCTGCTGTTCGCACATCTCCGGTCCCTGGGTGCCGAAGCCGTGGCCGATGCGGTCGGTGGCCGACAGGCTGACGCCCAGCATGTCCACGGCCTCGCCCTGGCCCAGCCGCTGGCTGTCCAGCAGATACTCGGCCGCCTTCAAGGTCTGCTCGTCCAGCAGCGGCGTGGTGTCGAACGAAAGCTTCTGCGGCGGCAGGGCGGAATGGAAGGTCGCGCCGCGAATGGTCCATTCGCTATCCAGCACGCGGCAGTCGTCGTGCCGATAGTCCCAGGTCACCGGGTTCGCCGCCTGCCAGGCGCGGAAGGTGTCGTTGAACGCGGCCACCGGCGCCAGCCGCGCCTCAGCGTCCTGGCCCGGCTCGACATAGGTGGTCAGGCCAAAGCCGTCGGTGAACCAGAAGGCCGCGCCGTGATGACCCGCCAGGTTGATCGCGCCCCGGTCCTTGCCAGAGACGGCGAAGACCTTGCTTTCGGGGCTGGCCGCCAGCAGCCAGTCGCCCAGGCTCGTCGCCTTCAGCTGGTCGGGACCGACCGGGCCGTTATCGGCTTCGTCATCGCCATGGGCCAGGTGGTTCCGCGGCGCGGCCAGGCAATAGACCTCCTCGCCGGTGCGGGAGTCGATCCAGTCGTTAGCGGGGATGCCGGTCTCGGCCGGGTGCATGCCGGTCAGGACGGTGGAGTGCCCGGGGCAGGTCTCGGTCAACCCATGCGTCTGATAGCCGTTGATCGACACCAGCCCCTGGTCGGCCAGCCGCTTCAGCCCGCCGGTGTAGCGGCCGCGATACTGGTCGAACAGATTGGCGCTGAACTGGTCGACGACGATGGTCACGATCAGCTTCGGCGACGGCCGCGCCTGGCTGGTCGCCGGATCGGCCTGGGCCGCGGCGGTTCCGGCGGGCAGGACAAGGGCCAGGGCGGCGACGGCGACGCGGATCAGGGACATGGGCGATACTCCTCGGGCGCGCCCCGCTTAGGCGCGGCGCGTTTCAACGGCGTGACAGTCGCCGCGCTTCAGATCAGTTCGACGGTCATGGCGGTCGCCTCGCCGCCGCCGATGCACAGGGCGGCCGCGCCCTTGGTCTTGCCGCGCGTCTTCAGCGCCGACAGCAGCGTCGTCAGCACCCGCGCGCCCGAGGCGCCCAGCGGGTGGCCCAGGGCGCAGGCCCCGCCGTTGACGTTCATCCTGTCGTGCGGGACGCCCAGTTCCTGCATCACGATCATCGGCACGATGGCGAAGGCTTCGTTGACCTCCCACAGGTCCACGTCGTCCGCCGACCAGCCGGCCTTTTCCAGCGCCCTCCGCAGCGCGAACACCGGCGCGGTGGTGAACAGGGCCGGCTCCTGGGCGTGGGCGGCCTGACTGACGACGCGCGCGACCGGCTTCAGCCCCAGGGAGTCGGCGGTGGACTGGCGCATCATCACCAGGGCGGCGGCGCCGTCCGAGATGGAGGCGGCCGAGGCGGCGGTGATCGTCCCGTCCTTGCCGAAGGCCGGCTTCAGGTTCGGGATCTTGGACGGATCAGACCTGGTCGGCTGCTCGTCGCGCTCAACCGTGACCACGCCCTTTCGCGTCTTCACCTCCACCGGGACGATCTCGGCGTCAAAGCCGCCGCTGTCCTGCGCCGCCTTGGCCCGCGCGGCGCTTTCCACCGCGTAGGCGTCCTGCTGCTCGCGGGTGAATTGGTAGGCCTTGGCCGTATCCTCGGCGAACTGGCCCATCAGCTTGCCGGGCGTATAGGCGTCCTCCAGCCCGTCCAGGTACATGCTGTCGGAGATGACGTCGTGGCCAATGCGCGCGCCGCCCCGGTGCTTCTGCATCAGATAGGGGGCGTTGGTCATCGACTCCATGCCGCCCGCCACGACGACCTCGGCCGAGCCGGCGGTCAGGGCGTCGCGCGCCATCATCGCCGCCGCCATGCCCGAGCCGCACATCTTGTTCAGCGTGGTCGCCTCGGTCGCCGTCGGCAGGCCCGCGCCCATGCCCGCCTGCCGCGCCGGCGCCTGGCCCAGCCCCGCGGGCAGGACGCAGCCCATGATGATCTGCTCCACCTTTTCCGGCGCCAGGCCCGCGCGCTCCAGCGCCGCCTTCACCGCCGTCGCCCCCAGCTCGGTGGCCCTGGCCTCGGCCAGCGCGCCCTGGAAGCCGCCCATCGGCGTGCGGGCGTAGGAGACGATGACGACGGGATCGGACGCGGACATGGGAAACCCTTTATCGAATTCGCCGGACAGATAGCCCCCGCGCCGGCCGCTGTGAACCGTCAGGCGAAGTGCAGGCGGCGATAGCGGCCCCGGAAGTAGAGCAGCGGGTCGCGATGCGGCTCGAACCGCGCCCGCGTCACCCGGCCGATGAAGACCAGGTGGTCGCCGGCGTCCACCACCTTGTCCGAGGCGCATTCGAAGCTGGCCAGACAACCGGTCAGGATCGGCGCGCCGGTGTCCCAGGTCTCCCAGGCCACGTCTTGGAACCGGTCCCGGGCGCGCCGGGCGAATAGGCTCGACACCGGCTGCTGGCCGATATGCAGCACATTGACCGCGAAATGCCCCGCCTCGGCGAACCGGCCTAGATTGGCCGAGGTCTTGGCCAGGCAGAACAAGATCAGCGGCGGGTCCAGAGACACCGAGGTGAAGGAGTTGGCGGTCAGCCCCAGCGGCCGCCCGTCGGCGTCGCGCGTCGTCACCACCGTCACCCCGGTCGCGAAACAGCCCAGGGCGTCGCGCAGGGTGCGCGGATCGGAGCCGGCGCGGTAGTGGATCGGCTCGCGCGGCAGCCGCCGCTCCAGGAAGTCGACCACGGCCGCCTCCAGCGCCTCGTCCCGATCGCCGGGCCCCAGGGCGGAGATGTCCACCGTCTCCTCCACGTCCTCCGGCGAAGGCGGCGGCGCGGCGCGACCGACGACCAGGACGGGCGCGTCCAGTCCGTCCGGCGCCGCCTCCGGATCGACCAGGATGAAGCCCGTGGCCGCCGTCTCCTCGCCCAGCAGGGTCCGCGCGGCCTCGGCGCCGGCCGCGCCCCAGGCCAGCACCGCCGGGCGGGACGACAGCCGCGTCAGCGCCAGGCGCGCCTGCTCCGGGTCGGCTTGACCGCAATCCAACGCCAGCACGCGCCGTCCAGCCTGGGTCAGCCGCTCCGCCATCCCGCGCCAGGCGCCGTCGCGACCGTCGTGCAGCACCAGGACCGCCGGATCCTCCTCCAGGCCCCAGCTTTCCAACTCGACGGATCGGTCCGCCTCCTGGCGGCGTGACGCGGACATGGGTGGGAACGGCTCCTGCGGCGTCGGCCGCTGCTGGCCGACCCGGCGGGTGTGCCAGATGACGACGGCCGCGTCACGGCATATGGCGGCGGCCCGCCGGGATGCTGTCACACAAGTTGATGGCAACGTTCCCAAAACGGGCGCAACTGCGGCGGTTTCGTGTTGAGAACGATCTCAGATCGTGCTTACGTCAGACTTGAGAAGGCGAAGACCTTCCACTTAGGGAGCGAATATAGGCAGCGCGGTCCTTTCGACCGCCGGCAACGGCCGTGCGCCGTTCCGAAATCGAGCGGACTTTCAGGATCGGCTCAGGCCGGCCAGGACGGAACCTTTGCGTTTCCGTCGTCGATGTCGCTCGCGCCGCGATCAATCCCCGCCTTTCGGCCCTGCTTGGGCCCGCAGTCAGCACAACGGGGATCGCGCCTTCATGACCTTCACTCTGCGTTCGACCAGTCTTGTCGCCCTGGCCCTGGCCGCCGGCCTGGCGGGCCCATCCCTGGCCGAAGCGCCCCGTGTCGTCCCCGTCCAGGCCGAATCCCCCGCGAACGACGCCGGCGCGCGCGCCGACGCCCTGCTGGCCCGGATGACGCGCGACGAGAAGCTGCAGTTGATCCACGGCTACTTCCCCCCGCTGGCCGAGCGCACGCCCGGCGCGCCGGTCGGCGACATGATCCCCTCGGCCGGCTACATCCCCGGCGTGCCGCGCCTGGGCGTGCCCGCCCTGCGCGAGACCGACGCCAGCCTGGGCGTCGCCAACCAGGTCGAGCAGAGGAAGGGCGACGTCGCCACCGCCCTGCCCTCCAGCCTGGCCACGGCCGCGACCTTCGATCCCGAGATCGCCTACGCCGGCGGCGCCATGATCGGCGCGGAGGCGCGGGCCAAGACCTTCAACGTCATGCTGGCCGGCGGGGTGAACCTGACGCGCGATCCCTGGGCGGGCCGCAACTTCGAATACCTGGGCGAGGATCCGCTGCTGGCCGGGATCATGGCCGGCGAGCACATCCGCGGCGTCCAGTCGAACCACATCGTCTCCACGATCAAGCACTACGCCTTCAATTCCCAGGAGACCGGCCGGATGATCATGGACGCCCGGCTGGACGAGGCGGCCCTGCGCGAAAGCGACCTCCTGGCGTTCCAGATCGCCATCGAGCGCGGCGAACCCGGCTCGGCCATGTGCGCCTACAACAGGATCAACGGCGACTGGGCCTGCGAGCACGACTTCCTGCTGAACCAGGTGCTGAAGCGCGACTGGGGCTACCAGGGCTGGGTCATGTCGGACTGGGGCGCCGTCCACTCCACCGAGAAGGCGGCGCTGGCGGGCCTGGACCAGCAATCGGGCCAGGAACTCGACCGCGCCCTCTATTTCGACGCCCCCTTCCGCGAGGCGCTGGAGGCCGGCCGCATCCCCGAGGCGCGGCTGGACGACATGGTCCGCCGCATCCTGTTCGGCCTGATCGACACCGGCGTCCTGGATGCGCCGGACGTGACGACGGCTCAGCCGATCGACTACGCCGCCAACGCCGAGGTCGCCCAGCGCGCCGCCGAGAGCGGCGTCGTCCTGCTCAAGAACGACGGCGGCGTCCTGCCGCTGGCCCGGAGCGCCAGGCGGATCGTGCTGATCGGCGGCCACGCCGACGTCGGCGTGCTGTCCGGGGGCGGCTCGTCCCAGGTCCGCTCGGTCGGCGGCGCGCCGGTCGAGATTCCGCTGACCTCGGGCGCGGCGGCCTCGTTCGCCCGCACCACCTGGCACGCCTCCTCCCCCCTCGCCGCCATCCGCGCCCTGGCCCCGGACGCGGCCGTGACCTACCTCGATGGCCTGGACCCCGCGGCTGCGGCGACGGCGGCGCGCGACGCCGACATCGCCATCGTCTTCGCCACCCAGTGGACGACCGAGGCGCAGGACGTCGAAAATCTGACCTTGCCCGATAATCAGGACGCCCTGATCGAGGCCGTCGCGGCCGCCAACGGCCGGACCGTGGTGGTGCTGGAGACCGGAGGTCCGGTCCTGATGCCCTGGCTCGGGAAGACGCCGGCCGTCCTCCAGGCCTGGTATCCGGGCCAGCGCGGCGGCGAGGCCATCGCCCGCATCCTGTTCGGGGAGGTCAACCCGTCGGGCCGCCTGCCGATCACCTTCCCGGCCTCCGCCGACCAGCCGCCCCGCCCGACCCCGCCCGGCCTCGACGCCCTGAAGTCGGCCGAGGCCGCCGCGGCCGCCAATCCCGGCGCGCCCCAGGCCGGAGAACTCCAGGCCTTCGCCGTCGACTATCCGGAGGGCTCCGACGTCGGCTACCGCTGGTACGAGCGGGAAGGCCGCGCGCCGCTGTTCCCGTTCGGCCACGGCCTCAGCTACACCGACTTCGCCTACGCCAATCTGTCCGTTTCCGCCGACGACGGCCTGACGGTCAGTTTCGATGTCACAAACACCGGCGCGCGCGCGGGCGCCGAGACGCCGCAACTCTATGTCGCCGCGCCGGACGGCGCCCATCCGAAGCGGCTGGCCGGCTTCACCAAGCTGACCTTGCAGCCGGGCGAGACGCGCCGCGTCACGATCACCGCCGAGCCGCGCATCCTGGCCGACTACGACACCGCCCTGCCGGGCTGGCGCATCGCGCCCGGGACCTATCGCGTGACCGTCGCCGAGACGGCGACGGCCGAGGGTCTGACCGGCGAGGCCGAACTTTCAGGGGCCCAGATCAAGCCCTGAACCAAGCCGCACAACAAAACGCGGCGCCGCATAGAGGAGGGATAACAACCATGAGAGTTCAGAAAAGGCCCGCGCTGGCGGCCTTGATGGCGAGTACGGCGCTTGTCGCGCCGGCCTACGCCCACGCCCAGGAGACCGCCCCGCAGCAGAGGCCGATCGATTCCGGCGTGACCGAGGTCGAGGAAATCGTCGTCACCGGCATCCGCGCCTCGCAGACCCAGGCGATCAACATCAAGCGCAACGAGGCGGCCGTCGTCGACGCCATCTCGGCGGAGGACATCGGCAAGCTGCCCGACGTCACCGTCGCCGACGCGCTGCAGCGCATCTCGGGCATCCAGGTCCAGCGCAACGCCGGCGAAGGTTCGACCGTCAACATCCGCGGCCTGCCGCAGGTCATCACCCTGCTGAACGGCGAGCAGTATCTGGCGCCGGGCAACCTGGGCAGCGCCCAGCCGAACCTGAATGATGTGCCGTCGCAGCTGATGAGCTCGATCGTCGTGTTCAAGTCGCAGGACGTGCGCAACGCCCTGTCCGGCATCTCGGGCACCATCGACCTGCGCACCCGCCGGCCGATGGACTTCGACTACGGCGCCACCACCTTCGCCGCCGCCGAATACCAGACCGGCGAGCGCACCAAGCAGGACGACTATCTGTTCAACGGCCTGCTGAACTGGCGCGGCGACCGGCTGGGCGTGATGGTGTCCGGCGTGGTCAGCGAATCCAACCTGGGCAACAACTATTCCGGCGTCGCCGGCGGCCTGAACGGCAACAACTCCTGGAGCGACCCGGCGACGGTCACCGATCCCAACTGGATCGCGCCCCATGGATACGAGACCTTCAACCGGGTGGTCGAGCGCGAGCGCACCGGCATCAACGGCGCCTTCCAGTTCGACCTGGAAGACGGCATCCGCCTGACCGGCGAGGTCTTCTACACCAAGCAGACCGAATACAATCGCGCCGCCGGCCTGAACGTCTCCAACCGCTGGAGCGGCGTCACCTGGACGACGCCGACCGACTATGTCCAGACGGGCGTGTCGGACCCGGACAATCACCAGCCCTGGCTGAACGTCAGCGAATACGACCTGGACGTCTGGTGGCTGAACTCCTTCACCGTCAACCGCGTGACGGAGACGGAGTCCAAGAACTTCAACCTGGAACTGGACTACGACAAGGGCGGCCCCTTCACCTTCCACGCCCGCGCGATCAAGGCCGACGCCTCGCTGCTGAGCATGAACGGCCAGGTGCAGGGCGACCTGTCGAACTGGCATTATGGTCCAGACCGGACCTTCACCCTGTTCCGCAACGAAGCCGATCGGACGCGTGGTCCGTTCTATCCCGCCGCGATCGCAGCCCTCTATCCTTCGTCGCAATACACCAACGGCGTGATCGGCAGCCAGGGCGGGCGCTACGTCGATCCAAACCCGCTCGGCTATGGCGAGGACCCGCAGGTCCACATCAACGTCGGCGGCGACAAGCTGGTTTGGAGCGGTTTCGAGAACCCGATCTCGGGCGGCCTCGGCAATGTGCCGCTGAGCCAGTACATGGCCAATCTCGACAGCTATACGGTCGGCGCCTATTCGTCGGAAGGCAATCAGCGCAACAACTCCGACCTGACGGTCGTGCGCTTCGATGGCTCGTATGACTTCCAGCAGGGCCCGGCCTTCGGCTTCCTGAACCGCATTGACGCCGGCGTGCGTCACAGTGCGCGCGAGGTGGAAATCACCAACTTCCACCTGTTCTCGGACTTCTACGAAGGCGTCGGCGAAGGCAATCCGGCGGGCTGCTCGGCCCAGTGGAAGGCCATCGACGTGGCCATGGACCAGTCGCAGTGCACCGCTGGCGAGTTCGTGACCAACCCGGCCTTTGATCCGGCCCAGGACGTTGCGGCAACGCCAGGCCAGTGCACGGTGGCGACGCCGAACGCGCCGACCTGCTTCCAGGCCTATACGGTCAACCGGCCGACGCGGCTGCGCGAGAACAACAACACCTATTTCCTGGACGACTTCGGCTCGATCACCTCGGGCCTGCCGGGCGTGTGGGTGGCCGATCCGCGTGACTTCGACAATGTGCGGGCCTTCCAGGAACGCGTCTTCGGCAACGCCTATGACGTGATCATTCCCGGCAACAGCTATGACGTCGACCTCTATGAGGACAGCGCCTATGTGAACGGGAACATTCTGTTCGGGCAGCTGACCGGCGATGTCGGCGTCCGCATGGTGCGGACCGAACTGCGTGTGCGTCAGAACCTGACCGGCGACGTTCGCGCCTATGGCGACACCAACAACGACGTCGGCGACACCATCTCCAGCCGCAGCTACACGGACTGGCTGCCGTCGGTGAACCTGGCCTACGACTTCAACGACAGGCTGCGCCTGCGCTTCGCCTACGCCAAGACGATGATCCCGCTGGATCTCGGCAACTACGGCGGCGGCGTGACGATCACGACGGCCGATTCCCTGGGCCCGACGCCGGACGATCCGACGGCGCCGCCGGTGGGGGTCCGTCGCGTGACAGGGGCGACCCTGAACGGCAGCCCGGAACTGAACCCCTGGCGGTCGGACAACTACGATTTGGCGCTGGAGTACTATTACGGCCCCGCGACGCTGTTCAACATCGGCCTCTTCCGGCTGAACATCGACAGCTTCGTCACCCGCGCGACCATTCCGGCCAGCGGCGAATATCCTGACGGGGACGGCGTGGTGCGTCGCCTGGTCGACGTCAATCGCCCCGTCCAGGGCGCCGGCGGCGAGCTCCAGGGCGTCGAGATCGGGGCGAAGATCGGCCTGTCGGACTTCATCGACACGCCGATCTGGTCCGACTTCGGCTTCGACGGCAGCTACACCTATTCCGACAGCTCACAGAACGCGCAGAACCTGGCGGGTCAGGACCTGCCGTTCCCGGACAACTCGGAACAGTCGGTCAACGCCGCGGTCTGGTACCAGGGTGATCGGCTGCAGGCCCGCGTGGCGTGGAACTACCGCACCCCGCGCCTGTCCGGCACCTTCGGCCAGATCCCGATCTATCAGGACACGGCCCAGTACGTGGACGCCAACATCACCTATGACATCAACGACATGGTGACGATCTACGCCAACGGGTCGAACATCTTCGGCGAGATCGAGCAATACTACATCGAATTCGAACCGGGACAGAAGCAGTTCCACAACCGCAACCAGTTCGAGCCGCGCTACTCCATCGGAATCCGCGCGCGGTTCTGATGTCTTCCTGAGCGACTGGCCGGCGATGCAATCTTCGTGTCGCCGGCCCATTTTTTAGCTTATTCCGGACAGGTCATGGACGAGACCTCAGACGCTCGCATCCGATCCATCGTCATCGTCGGCGGCGGGACCGCCGGCTGGATGACGGCCGCGGCCCTGGTCCAGCATTTCCGTTCGACGCCGGTGAAGATCACGGTCGTCGAATCCTCCGAGATCGGAACGATCGGCGTCGGCGAGGCGACGATCCCGACCATCCGCCGCTTCTACGCCCAACTGGGTCTGCGCGACGAGGACGTGATGCGCGCCACCCAGGCGACGTGCAAGCTGGGCATCCGCTTCCTCGACTGGTCCGGGCCGGGGTCGGACTTCATCCATCCGTTCGGCCATTACGGCCACGATGTGCGCGGAATCGGATTTCATCACTACTGGCTGAAGCAGCGCCAAGGCGGCGACGCGACGCCGCTGGCCGCCTACTCCCTGGGCGCCGCCCTGGCCGCCGCCGGCAAGTTCAACCGTCCCGCGGCCAATCCGACCTCCACCCTGTCGGTGTTCGACTGGGCGCTGCATCTGGACGCCAGCCTGTTCGCCCGGCATCTGCGCGCCTACGCCGAGGCCGGCGGCTGCGCCCGCATCGACGCCCGCATCCGGTCGGTCGAACTGCGCCCGGAGGACGGCTTCGTCCGCGCCCTGACGCTGGAGGACGGGCGCGAGATCGAGGGCGACCTGTTCGTCGACTGCTCCGGCTTCCGCGCCCTGGTGCTGGGCCAGGCGCTGGGCGTCGGCTTCGAGGGCTGGAGCCGCTGGCTGCCCTGCGACGCCGCCTTCGCGGTGCAGAGCGCCAATCGCCCGGGCGAGCCGCCCGCGCCCTTCACCCGCGTCACCGCCCGGTCGGCCGGCTGGCAGTGGGGCATCCCCCTGCGCCATCGCGCCGGCAACGGCCTGGTCTTCTCCAGCGCCCACATGAGCGACGACGAAGCGCTGGCCGAACTCCTGCCCCGTCTCCTGGGCGATCCGCTGACGGAGCCGCGCCGCATTCCGTTCCAGCCCGGCCGCCGCGCCCGGGCGTGGGCGAAGAACTGCGTCGCCATCGGCCTGTCCGCCGGCTTCCTGGAACCGCTGGAGAGCACCAGCATCGCCGTGATCGAGACCGGCATCGAACGGCTGAAACAACTGTTCCCCGACCGCCGCTTCCGGCAGCCGCTGATCGACGAGTACAACGACCAGTCGGCGCGCGAGATGGAGCGCGTGCGCGACTTCATCATCCTGCACTACAAGCTGAACCGCCGGACGGATTCGGCCTTCTGGCGCGACTGCCGCGAGATGGCCGTGCCCGAGACGCTGGAACGCAAGATCGCCCTGTGGACCGCGCGCGGCCAGTTCGTCCGCTATCGCTGGGAGATGTTCCATCCGGCCAGCTGGCTGGCGATCTACGACGGCTTCGGCCTCTATCCCGACGACCACGATCCGGGCGCGGACGCCATGAATCCCGCCTATCTGGCGCGCAGCCTGGAGGAGATGCGCGACAACATCGCCCGCCTGGTCGCTTCTGCACCCGACCACGCCCAATTCCTTGCGGCGCTCGACCGCGATCAGGCCGCCTGAGATGAGCCTCGCCATGGACCAGCCCCGCCGTCCCCTGAAGAAGATCTGCATCGTCGGCGGCGGTACCGCCGGCTGGATCGCAGCCGCCATGATGGCCGAGCATTTCAAAGGGCGGATGGCGGAGATCGAACTGGTCGAATCCGACGACATCGGCACGATCGGCGTCGGCGAATCCACCATCCCGCCCTTCATGCAGCTGCTGGCGCGCCTCGGCGTCAACGAGCAGGAATTCGTCCGGGAGACCCAGGCCAGTTTCAAGCTGGGCGTCCGCTTCGACGACTGGGGCGAAAAGGGCGAAAGCTATTTCCACGCCTTCGGCGCCATCGGCGCGCCGGTCGACGTCAGCGATTTCTACCAGGTCTGGCTGAAGGCGCGGCAGGGCGGCTATGCGCGGCCGCTGATGGATTTCGCCCCCTCGGCGGTCATGGCGCGGCACGGCCGCTTCATGCTGCCGTTCAAGGCCCAGCGCACCCCGATCCACAGCGCGACCTACGCCCTCCACGTCGACGCCAAGCGGGCGGCCGCCTATCTGCGCCGCTTCGCCGAGGCGCGGGGGGTGACCCGCACCGAGGGCCTGGTCGAGGACGTGAGCCTGCGTCCCGACGGCTTCGTCCAGGCGCTGAAGCTCAGGTCCGGCAAGGTCGTCGAAGCCGACTTCTTCATCGACTGCTCCGGCTTCCGCGGGCTGCTGATCGGCAAGGCCCTGGGGGTCGGCTGGACGGACTGGTCGCCCTGGCTGCTGTGCGACCGCGCCATCGCCGTCCAGACCGAGAACCGGGGCGAACCGCAACCCTACACCCTCGTCCACGCCCAGGACTGCGGCTGGCGCTGGCGCATCCCGTTGCAGCACCGCACGGGCAACGGCCACGTCTTCTCCAGCCGCCACCTCTCCGACGACGAGGCGACCGCCGTACTGATGGCCCAGGTCGAGGGGCGGCCGGTGACGGACCCCATGGTGGTGCCGTTCCGGACCGGGGTGCGCGAGCGGATCTGGGACCGCAACGTCCTGTCGCTAGGGCTCGCGAGCGGCTTCATCGAACCGCTGGAATCGACCGCCATCCACCTGATCCATCGCGGCATGGAGTTCTTCTTCCGCCTGATGCCGGACCTGGACTGCGATCCGCACCTGGCCACCGAGTACAACCGCCGCATGACGATGGACTATGAGGAGATCCGCGACTTCGTGGTCCTGCACTATGTCCTGACCCGGCGCGACGACACGGCCTTCTGGCGCGAGTACCGGGACATGGCCCTGCCGGAAGGGCTCCGGCACAGGATCGAGGTCTTCCGCGCCAGCGGGGCCGTGACGGAGGCGCTTGACCCCCTGTTCCGGGGCGTCAACTGGCAGGCGATCCTGGATGGCATGGGAGTCCGGCCGCGCGGCTACAATCCGCTGGTCGACCGCATCGACTTCGCCGGCATGACCGAGGAGATGGACCGGGCGGCCGACATCCTGGACCGCTTCGTGCGCGACCTGCCGACGCACGGCGACTTCCTGGCCGCCCACTGTCCGGCGCCCGCCGTCGACCTGCCGGTTCCGGCGTGAGCGCTTGCCTGCCGATGGGCAAAGCTGACAGAATGCCGTCGGGGAACAAGGAACCATACGCTTGCGCCGCGCGGTAACCATCAAACACGTCGCCGCCGAGGCCGGCGTGTCGCTCCAGACCGTGTCGCGCGTGATCAACAAGGAACCGAACGTGCGGCCCGTCGTGCAGGAGCGCGTGCTCGCCGCCGTGGCCAAGCTCGGCTACGTCCCCAGCCTGGCGGCGCGCCGCCTGGGCGGGTCCCGCTCCTATCTGCTGATGGCGCTGAACGACCGCGACCGCACCATCGAAGGCTGGCGTTCGGGCGAAGGCACCGACTGGGTCGACCAGATGCTGATGGGCGGCATGCTGAAGTGTGAGACGCGCGGCTACCGCATGATCTTCGAACTGGTCGACACGCGCTCCGAACATGTGGAGCGCGAGGTGACGGCGGCCATCGGCGCCCTGCATCCGGACGGCGTCATCCTGACCCCGCCCCATTCGGACAATCCGGCCATCACCGAATTGCTGAGCCGGCTGGGCCTGCCCTTCGCCCGCATCGGCTCGGTCGCGACGGGCGACGGCTTCGCCATCTCCATGGACGACGGCAAGGCCGCCGCGCACGCGGTCGAGCGGCTGCGCGCCCTGGGGCATCGGCGCATCGCCTTCGTCACGGGCAGCAACGCCTATGCGCTCAGCGCCGCGCGCCTGGAGGGGTATCGCCAGGCCATGGCGGCCGAGGGGCTGGATGATCCGGCGCTGATCGGGCGCGGAGACTTCTCCTATGAATCCGGGGTCCAGGCGGCCGAGGCGCTGCTGTCGTCGCCCGTCCCGCCCACCGCCATCGTGGCCAGCAACGACCGCATGGCGGTCGCGGCCGTCCGGACGGCGGAGCGCCTCGGCCGCCGGGTTCCGGCGGACCTGTCCGTCGTCAGTTTCGACAATACGCCGCTGGCCCGCTTCGCCGACCTCTCGGCCGTCATCCAGCCCATCGCCGACATGAGCGCCGCCGCGGCCGACCTGCTGATCCGCGCCAAGGCCGGCGAGGCCGACCTGCCCGCCCGCATCGTCGTCCCGTTCGACTTCATCGAGCGTGGCTCGACGGCCAAGGCGCCCTGAGATCTCGGCGCCAAACGAAAGCGGCGGCGTCCGGAGACGCCGCCGCTCACGCTGACACGAGGGAAAGGCCTACCAGCTGACGCGGAAGCCGAGGCGCAGCGTCTGGCCGGAGACCCCGTCGCCAAAGTCGAATTCCCCCTTCACCCAGGCGTTGAAGCCTTGCGGCCCGGTCATGGTCAGGCCCAGGTCTGCGCGACCGCGCGAGTCGAACGGCTGGTCCGTGACGGTGTAGCCGGACGCGCCCAGGGCGAAGTCCATCTGGTTCTCCCCCTTCCGCTCGTCGATCGCATAGGCGCCCACGCTGGGCACGAAGGTGTAGGGGCCCGAGCGCCACACCCCGCCGATGCGGCCGCCGGCCCGGACCTTGAGGCTGGTCAGCTTGTCGAAGTCGGCCGTCGCGCCGGCGGCGCTGAAGCCGTCCAGGTCGACCTTGATCCAGTCGGCCCCGACCACCGGCTCGACGAACAGGCCCTCGGAGCCGAAGCGATAGGAGGCTTCGCCCTGGAAGTCGTAGCTGGAACCATCGAAGTCCGCCTGTGCGCCCAGTTCGCGCAGATTGGCCGTGGCGTCGAAGGAATCGACCTTGGCGAGGGCGCTCAGGCGCAGCCCGCCCGTCGCCCAAGAGCCGTAGACGCCGACATTGTAGCCGTCGAGCTCGAAGCCGTTCTCGTCCGCCGTGAAGTCCATTTCGTACTTCATCAGGCCCGCCGTGAAGCCGAGCACCAGTCCGCCCATCTGGTGATCGACGCCGACCTGGCCGCCGTACCACCGCGTGTCGGCCGAGATGTCGCGCGTCGAGACCGTCCCCATCAGGTCGAAGTCGCCGACCTGGTCCATGTCGCGGGCCCCGAACAGCATCTGGCCCCAGACCTCGGTCGGACGGCTACGGCCCACGCCGGCGAAATCGCTGTCGCGAAGATCCTCCATCCGGCCGCTCCAGGCCTCGCCCGACTTGGAGGCGTAGTCCTGCGCCGCCGCCCCGGCCCGGAGCATGGAGACGGAGTCGCTGCTCGGCAGGGCCTTGACGATGAACGAATTGGTCTTCGGATCGAATTCGAGATCGTAGTCGATGAAACCGTCCTCGATGGAGGCCGGATCAAGGACGAACTCGTCGCCCGAAAGCGGTTCGGCCGAATCGATGAACTTCAGGCCGGAACTGAAGCCCTGCTGGGTCGAGATGTTGTTGACCACGATCTGGGTGGTCCCCGTGGCCGAGCCCACCGCCAGGGTGTCGCTCTGGCCCGTGGCGAAGTCGACGTCCACCAGCAGCTGTGCATTGGCGCCGCCGATATAGGCTGCGCCGCCCAGGTCGACGGTGTCGCCCAGCTGGCCGTTGCGCAGATCCATCCGTCCCTCGTTCTGGAAGGTCTCCAGACCCAGGATGCTCACGCTGCCGCTCTTCGCCTCGAACAGGCCGTTGTTGACGACCACGTCGTTACCGTCGCCGAAGTCGGTGACGCCGGCCGGGCGCCAGGTGCCGTTGTTGTTGAAGGTGTCGTCGCCGTCGGTCAGCTCGATGCCGCCGATGATGGTGTTCGAATTGTTGTTGATGGTGACCGGGGCGCCCTCGACCCGCAGCGCCTGGCCGTTCAGGCCGACGATCTCGCCCAGGATGTTGATGGTCGAGGCGCCGGTGCTGTTCAGATAAAGGCCTACGTTCCCGCCCTGGATGGAGGTTCCCGCCGCCAGATTGATCGTGGCCGCGCCCTGCACGTCGACATAGGCGCCATAGCCCTGTTCCGAGATCACGTCGCCGGTGACGTTCAGGGTCAGGTTCGACGCCTTGACCTGAAGGCCGTTGGCGTCCGCGCCGGTTGCCAGGATGTCGCCGGTGGAGATCCGGGCGTCGCCGGCGGCGACCACGCTGACGCCATGCGCCGAAGCCCCCGCCGTGACGATGTCGCCGCTGACGATGTCGACATCGCCGCCATTGCTCGTGGCGACGATGGCCGTGGCGTAGTCGCCGGTCGTCGAGATCGCGCCGCTGCGGATCGAGACCGGCCCGGCCGCCAGGGCGCGAACGCCCTCCGCGCCCAGGGTCAGGCCGGTGGCCGGCGCGATCGTCGACTGGCCGGTCGTCACGATGGACTCGCTCTGGATCGCCAGCGCGCCGCCGGATTCGGCGTAGACGCCGCGCCCGCCCGCCGTGCTGTTGCGGATGGTCTGGCTGACGATGTCGATGGAGCCGTCGGGCGTCTGGGCGAAGACGCCCATCGCGCGTCCCTCCCCGACGATGTCCACCGTCCCCGAGCGGATCGCGATGTCGGCGGCGCCCACCGCCTGGACCCCGGCCGAGACCGCCGTCACCTTGCCGCTCTCGATCAGGATGTCGCCGCCGACGTAGGTGTAGGCCGCGACCGCCGCGGCGCCCTCGGCGGTCGAATCGACCTGCTCGCTGACGATGTGGATGTTGCCGGTCTGGCTCTCGGCCGCGACCCCGCTGGCGTACAGGCCCGACACCGTCGTGTGCCCGGCCCTGATGGTGATGTCGCCGCTGTCCGTATAGGTGCTGATCGCCT
>JAEWDF010000018.1 GCA_023390245.1 Pseudomonadota bacterium | reverse complement strand
GAAGAACGCCGTCTGGGCCATCCCGGCCCCGACCGGCGGCAGCCGCGCCTTCTGCGACCGCATGAACTCCTGGGCGCAGGGCGAGGGCCAGCCGGGCCTGGGCTACATCTTCTGGTCCGACGACCAGGGCGCCTGGGGCGGACCGATCGCCAAGAACCTGGGTCAGGAACCGACCGAGGCGCTGATGTCCTCGCTGGGTCTGGGCAAGGGCGACGCCGCCTTCTTCGTCGCCGGCCAGCCGTCGGCCTTCGCCAAGTTCGCGGGCCTGGCCCGCACCCGCGTCGGCACGGAGCTGAAGCTGGTCGCGGAAGATCAGTTCAAATTCTGCTGGATCGTCGACTTCCCGATGTTCGAATGGTCGGAGGAAGAGAAGAAGGTCGACTTCAGCCACAACCCCTTCTCGATGCCGCAGGGCGGGCTGGAGGCGCTGGAGACCCAGGACCCGCTGACCATTCGCGCCTATCAGTACGACATCGTCTGCAACGGCTATGAGCTGTGCTCGGGCGCGATCCGGAACCACAAGGCCGAGATCATGCTCAAGGCCTTCGACATCGCCGGCTACGACGCCTCAGTGGTCGAGGAGCAGTTCGGCGGCATGCTGAACGCCTTCCGCTACGGCGCCCCGCCGCACGGCGGTCTGGCGCCGGGCATCGACCGCATCGTGATGCTGCTGGCCGGCGAACAGGCGATCCGCGAGGTCATCGCCTTCCCGCTGAACCAGCAAGGCGAGGACTTGCTGATGAGCGCGCCGTCGCCGGTCGAGGACAAGCAGCTCAAGGAACTGCACATCCGCACCGCGCCGCCGATCAAGGTCTGACGCGACCGCGAGCCTCGAAACGAACAAGGGGACGCCTCGGCGTCCCCTTTTTGCATTCAGCGTTCCGAAGCGATGACCAGGTTGCGGATGCGCGGCGGCGCCGGCGGCGCCGGAATGCGCACGATCCGTGTTCCGCCGCAGCCCTGGGGCGACAATCCACCGGGCAGTCGAGTCGAACCGTCGCCGCAGGCTTCGCGCACCTGGTCCTGGGTCAGGCCGCGCGCGCCGGACAGGTCGGCGCCGCGAATGTCGGTGCGCCGCAGGGAGGCGTCCCGGAAGTCGGCGCCGTCGAAGCGGCCGCCCGTCAGCCGGGCGCCGTCGAGCGAGGCGTCGCGGAAGGACGCGCGGCTGAAGTCGCCGTTGGACAGGTTCGAGGCCGTGATCTCGGCGTCGCGGAAGCTGGCGCCGGCCGCGCGCACATTGGCCAGGGTCGCGCCGAACAATTCGGTGTCGTTGAAATTCGCGCCGACCAGGACGGCGCCGTTGAAGTTCACGCCGTGCAGTTCGGCGTCGGAAAAGTCGGCGCGCGTCAGATTGGCGCGCACGAAGGAGGCGCCCTGCGCCTCGGCCCCGTTCAGGCGCGCGTTCTCGAACACCGCCGAGGTGAAGTTGGCGCCGACGATCTCGACGCCGTTCATGTTGGCGCGGCTGAAGTCGCTGCCGGTGAAGTTGCCGCCGACCATCTCGGCGCCGCGCAGGTCCGCGCCGACCAGGGTGGCGTTCAGGAAGGTGGCGCCGGTGAAGGTGGCGCCGGTCAGGCTCCGGCCCGACAGTTCGCAGCGGTTGCACGATCCGCCGAGCGACACCGAACGCGCCACGTCGCGGTCCTGCACGCTGACTTCGATCCCGGCCAAGGCGGGCGTGGCCAGCAGCGCTCCGGCCAGCGCGACCAGGGCGCCTTTCAGGGGAATACGGAGGGGGCGAGCGATCTGTTTCACGAGACCTGAATGCCTCGAAAGGCCCATGGGACCTACTTAAATCGCTGTAACTTCGTTAAATCGCGGAAAGCCGCCGGGCTCAGCACGACGGAATCCGCAGGCCCGCCGGCAGGACCGTGGAGGCGTCGCCGCAGGCCCGGTTCAACTGGCCCTGGGTCAGGCCGGTTGCGCGGCCGAGCTGGGCGCCGGACAGGTTGGTTCCGGACAGGGTGGCCCCGCCAAAGCTGGCCCCCTCCAGATAGGCGCCGACGAAACTGGCGTTGGTCAGGTTGGCGCCGGAAAAGTTGGAGCCGGAGAAGACGCCGCCATAGGCCTCCACGTCGCGCAGGTCGGCGTTGGAGAAGCGGGTGCGGTTCATCACGCTCAGGCTCAGGTCCGCTTGGCGCAGGCGCGCGCCGGACAGGTTCAGGCCACGCGCCTCCAGTCCCGAGAAGTCACCCTGGAACAGGTTGCAGCCGGGACAGCTGGCGCCGCGCCTCACGCTGGCGATCTGGCCGGCGTTCTGGGCCAGGGCGGGCGAGGCGGCGGCCAGCAGGGCGGCGACGGCCGCGAAAACGGGGATCGGGCGGGTCATGGCGAGGGCTCCGGCGCGGGATCGCACCGGGCCATCCTAGGGCGCAGCCGTTAACTTAGCCCTGATCGCCGCCCTGCTGCGCGGGCGCCGCGCCGCAGGTGTCGCAGATCCAGGCATGGCCGCGCTTCTGAAGGGTGAAGTCGCCGCAGGCGGGGCAGGCCTCGGCGTCCGTGTTCGCCGCCGCCTCTGCCTCTCCCTCCGGCTTCTTGCCGAACGGCAGCACCACCAGATTGTCCGGCGCGGACCCGCGCGCGAAGCCCCTTGAGATGAACCGCGCCGCCGGCACGGCCTCGCCCTCGGGCCCGCCGGCGCCCAGGCCGTCGGCGTTCAGGGCGTCCGGTTCGACATTCGCCAGCTCCTGCCGGCCCAGATAGGACACGCCCAATTCGCGGAAGATGTAGTCCAGGATCGAGGTCGCCGACTTGATGGAGTCGTTGCCGGTCACGCGGCCGGCGGGCTCGAAGCGGGTGAAGACGAAGGCGTCCACGAACTCCTCCAGCGGCACGCCGTATTGCAGGCCGATGGAGATGGCGATGGCGAAGTTGTTCATCAGGCTGCGGAAGGCGGCGCCTTCCTTGTGCATGTCGATGAAGATTTCGCCGAGCTCGCCGTCCTCGTACTCGCCGGTGTGGATATAGACCTTGTTGCCGCCGACGGCCGCCTTCTGGATGTAGCCCTTGCGCCGGTCTGGCAGCTTGCGGCGGGAGCGGTCGCGCTCGACCACCCGCTCGACGACCCGTTCCGGCCGGCTGGGCGGCGGCGGGGCCGCGCGGGCGGCTTCCGACCGAAAGGGCGCGTCCGCCGTGGGCAGATCCAGCATCGGG
>JAEWDF010000015.1 GCA_023390245.1 Pseudomonadota bacterium | reverse complement strand
CCGCACCACCGTATAGTCCGGCCCCGCCGCCCAGCGCGCGTCGCGCGCGCGGTCCAGGGCCTTGGCCCCCGCCAGGTCCATCCGCGCGGCGGCGTCGAACACCATCCACACCGCCTCCCCGCGCCGGAAGACGGCCGCGCCGATCGGGGCGCCCCAGTCGAAGGTCAGGACCGTCTTGTCGCCTTGCGTCTCGGCCCGCACCGGCACGACCGCGCGGGCCGCCGCGGAACGCGCGCCCGACGCCGGCTGCGGCGCCTTGCCCGGCCCATAGAGGTTCAGCCACACCGCCCCGTCGGCGACGCCGGAGCGCGCCTCGGCGCCCTCGGCCAGGGTCAGGATAAGGTCGGTGCCGCCGCGCGCGGCGCGCGTCTCGACGGCGGTCACCCCCTCGGGCGGATCGACCCGCAGGCGCGAGACGTCGGGCGCGGCGGTCGCGTTCAGCCGCACCACGATCCTGTCGCCGTCGCGCCGCACGCGGCTGCGCACGCCCACCACGCCGCCGAATTCGACCCGGGTGAAGTCCGCCGTCCGGCCGATGGAGATCGACAGCGGGTCGCCCCGCGCGGCCTCCTGGGCCAGGGGCGCCAGAGGGGCGAACGCGACCGCGCCGGCCGCGGCGGCGGCCGCGGTCGTCTTCAGCATGCGCTTGGTCGGCGAGGCCCCGGACATATCCGCCGAGTCCTGCCCTACAAGGCCTTTAATCGCGGTTAACCGGCGTTCACCGCCTGGCGCAGCAGGGTCAGGGCAGTCCGCAGGCAGGCGATGCGGCACGGTCCCCGCCCGATGTCGCCGAAATGGCGCTCCAGATGAACGGTCGGACCGCCGCGCCGCGCCACGGCGAAATGGGCCAGCCCCTCCTCCTCGCCCGGCCCCGCCGCGCCGGCGAAGCCCGTGACGGCGGCGGCGACATCAGCCTCCGACGCCTTCAGCGCGCCCTCGGCCATGGCGCGGGCGGCGGCCTCCGAGACGGCGCCGTCTTTCTCCAGCACCGCCGCCGGCACGCCCAGCACCTGGCGCTTGGCCGCGTCCGTATAGGTGACGAAGCCCCGGTCGAAGGCGTGCGAACGTCCCTCCACGTCGGTCAGCACCGAGGCCAGCAGGCCGCCGGTGCAGCTCTCGGCCGTGGCCACCCGGATATCCCGGTCGCACGCCGCCTTCAGGACCATGTTCACCAGGGCCTCGACATCGGCGGGCAAGGTCTCTGACAAGGTCTCGGTCATGGCGGATCAGGAACGGCCCCCCGCGGCCGCCGTTCCGCTTGGACAATTCGTCCCCGCGACATTCGTCCCCGAACGGCGTAGGCAAGGCCATGTCCGACATCGACCATCCCCGCCTCGGCTCGCTGAAGACCGGCCTGGCCTGCCGCTGTCCCCGCTGCGGCGAGGGTCCGCTGTTCAAGGGCTATCTGTCGCTGCGCGAGTCCTGCCCCGAATGCGGACTCGACTACGGTTTCGCCGATCCGGCCGACGGTCCGGCCTTCTTCGTCATGTCGGCGGTGGGCCTGGTCGGCATGATCCTGTTCATGATCTTCGAGTTCACGCTCCATCCGCCCATCTGGGTGCACATGGTGGTGACCTTCCCGCTGCTGGCCGTCATGTGCCTGGGCTGCCTGCGACCGTTCAAGGCCTGGCTGGTGGCCGAACAGTACGTGCACAAGGCCGAGGAAGCCCGCTTCCAGCCCCGCGCCGCCGAGGAGCGCTAGGGCCGTTCCCACGCTTCCGACATCGTCCTTCCGGGGCTGAGCGGAGCGAAGAACCCGGAATCCAGGGGCTGCGGGCGCGGATCGAACCGCATCAAGCGCCGGAGTTGTTCTCCTGGGTTCCGGGTTCGTCCTTCGGACGCCCCGGAAAGACGATCATAGGCGAGCGTCGATTGAACCTAGACCGGCTCCGCCACCGTCAGTTCCGGCCAGCGCCCCCGCGCGTTCTCGACCGCCCGCGTCCAGCCCCGGGCCAGGGGCCGGTCGGGATTGGGCCGGATCGTCAGGGCGAAGACGTCTTCCAGGCCGAACGGCGCGGCGATGTCGATCGAATCGTCCGCCTCCAGACGCACCCCCACGGCGAAGGCCGGCGCCACAAATCGCGTCAGCGCCTCGTCCGTGCCGGACAGGGGCGAATAGGGCTCCCCGAAGCGGTTCTCGAACCACAGATGGACGCGGGCCTGGTTGCGGACCTCCGCCTGGCTGCGGAACGGCTCGTCGAAGGCGGCGGCGACGCGGCGGATGACGACATCCTCCGCCTCGTAGGACAGGTCCGAGGCGTCGAAATAGGCTAGGTCGTAGTCCTTGATCCCATAGCCGGCGGGCCGTCCAGTCACCGCGTTCCAGGCCGCCTGATAGACGGCGCCCGAGACGACGCGCCAGTCGGGCAGGTCCAGGTCGCGCACCACCGTCAGCACATGCATCAGCCCCGGATCGGCGCGGACGATGGCGGTCAGGCGGGCGGTCAGGTCGGAGGAATCGGTCATGGGTCCAGATAGCCCCGTCCGGCGCCCAGCGGAAAGCCGGCTTAACCCCGCACCGGCCAGCCGTGGTCCAGCGGGCCGTGGCCGCCGCCCAGGCCGGGCGCGCGTCGGATCGCCTCGCCGACATAGGCCCAGGCTTCCGCGACCGCGACCTCGAGCGGACGGCCCAGGGCCAGGCCGGCGGCGCAGGCGCTGGCCAGGGTGCAGCCGGTGCCGTGGGTGTGGCGGGTGTCGATCCGCTCGGCCTCCAGCACCGTCTCGCCGTCCGTCGTCATCAGCAGGTCGACCACCGTGGGGCCGGGCACATGGCCGCCCTTCATCAGCACGGCCCGCGCCCCCATCGCCAGCAGGGCCTCGCCCGCGCGGCGCTGACCGTCGAGGTCGCGCACCGCCAGGCCGGTCAGGGCCTCGGCCTCCGGCGCATTGGGGGTCAGCAGCGCCGCACGGGGGATCATCAGCGCCTTGACCGCCTCCACCGCCGCATCGGGCAGCAGGGCCGCGCCGCCCTTGGCGATCATGACCGGGTCGACCACCGCCGGAGCCTGGGCCTCGTCCAGCAGCAGGGCGACCGTCTCGACCACCTCGACCGAGCCCAGCATGCCGGTCTTGACCGCATCGGTCCCGATGTCCTCCAGCACCGCGCGCGCCTGGGCTGCGATCAGTTCCAGCGGTAACGGGTGGACGCCATGGACGCCTAGGGTGTTCTGGACCGTGATGGCCGTGATCGCTGTAGCGGCGTATCCGCCCATCATCGTCACCGCCTTGATGTCGGCCTGGATGCCGGCCCCGCCGCCGGAATCGGACCCGGCCAGGATCAGGACCCGCCCCTGGTGCAGCGCGCTCATCTCAGTGCGTCCCCGAAAACAGCTTGAGGCCGACGATGCCCGACACGATCAGCAGGATGCAGACCGTCCGCACCACCGTCGCCGGCTCGCCATAGACGATCACCCCGACCACGGCCGCGCCGACCGCGCCGATGCCGGTCCACACCGCATAGGCCGTGCCGATCGGCAGCTTCTGCGTCGCCACCCACAGCAGGATCATGCTGCCGGCCAGGGCGACCAGCACGCCCAGCGACGCCAGCGGCCGCTGCACGCCCACAGCCTTGAGGCCCGAGGCCCACAGCACTTCCAGGAGGCCGGCGACGACCAGCGTCAGCCACGGATTGATCGACATCACCCAGGACATGGCCGCCAGATGGGCCAAGCCGCGCGTCAGGGCAAGCTGGGGATCGGCCCCTTGAAGATGAAGAAGGCCCCCAGCGCGATGAAGCCGAAGCCGACCGCATGGTTCAGCGTCAGCTTCTCGCCCAGGTACAGCACCGAGAAGCCGGCGAACACCGCCAGGGTGATGACCTCCTGCATCGTCTTCAGCTCGGCCGCCGAATAGACCTGATGGCCGATGCGGTTGGCCGGCACCGCCAGCCAGTATTCGAAGAAGGCCACGCCCCAACTGGCCAACACGGCGAGCCACAGCGGCTTGGGATCGCCCTTCAGGTGGCCGTACCAGGCGTAGGTCATGAACAGGTTCGACAGGACCAGCATGACGACGGGCGTCAGATAGGGAGAAAAGCTCATGCGGCGGCCCAGGTTGATCCGCCAGCCCCTTACTCCCGCCGCCTTGCGCCGTCTCCAGATTTCAACGGGACGCCCGAAACCGCACATCCGTTGCGCGACGGGCCCAACCCGGACCGCCCCATCGGACGGAACGTGGCGAAAAATCGCGCCGAAAGGTCGTTTTTCGCCCTCGACAGGCGTGACGGGGCGCGGGGCCGCCGCTACCACCGTCGGATCATGACTTCCTCCAGCGCCCGATACGTCTCCACCCGCGGCCGATCGCCCGAAGCCGACTTCGCCGAAGCCCTGCTGCGCGGCATCGCGCCTGACGGCGGCCTGTACATGCCGGCGGCCTGGCCGACCCTGCCGGCCGATGCCTGGGCGACCGGCGCCGACTACAAGTCGATCGCGCTGAAGGCCGTCGCCCCCTTCATCGGCGACGCCCTGCCGGCCGGCACGCTGGACCGCGCGCTGGACCGGCTGATCGCCGGCTTCGACAACCCCGCCGTCACGCCGCTGGTCGAGCTGGAGCCCGGCCTGTTCGTGCTGGAGCTGTTCCACGGGCCGACCGCCGCCTTCAAGGACCTGGCGATGCAGCTGGTCGCGGCCCTGACGGACGAGGCCCTGACCGCCTCGGGCGAGCGATTGACCATCCTGACCGCCACCTCCGGCGACACCGGCGCGGCGGCCGTCCGCGCCTTCGCGGGCGCCAAATCCGTCGACCTGGTCGTGCTGCACCCGCTGGACCGCGTCTCGCCGGTGCAGCGCCGGCAGATGACGACGGTGGAGGCGGACAACGTCCTGAACCTGGCCGTGCGCGGCGACTTCGACGACTGCCAGCGTCTGGTGAAGGGTCTGCTGGCCGAGGAGTCCCTGCGCGAGCGCGGCCGGCTGTCGTCGGTCAATTCGATCAACTGGGCGCGCCTGGCCGGGCAGATACCCTACTATGTCTCGGCGACCGCCCAGTTGGGGCAGGCGGCGACCTTCGTCGTGCCGACCGGCAATTTCGGCGACGCCTTCGCCGGCGTCGCAGCGTCCCGCATGGGCCTGCCGACGCTGGGATTCGTCGCGGCGGTGAACCAGAACGACGCCCTGGCCCGCGCCGTCAACGACGGCGTCTACGCCCGTCGCCCGGCGGTCGAGAGCGGCAGCGTGTCGATGGATGTCCAGGCGCCGTCCAACTTCGAGCGGCTGGTGTTCGAGGCGACCGGCCGCGACGCCGACCGCACCCGCGCGGTGTTCGAGACCTTCGCCCGCGACGGCGCGGTCGTCTTCGACCCGGACCTGCTGGCCGCCCTGCGCCGCGAGGTGTCCGCTGTCTCCATCGACGAGACGGAGACCCGCGCCGAGATCGCCCATGCCTGCCAGACCTGGGATCGCGTGATTTGCCCGCATACCGCCGTAGCCCTGGCCGCTGCGCGCCGCCAGGACCGGGCGAAGGGTCCGGTTGTCGCCCTGTCGACCGCCCATCCGTCGAAGTTCGGCGCCTTCGTCTCCGGCGTGCTCGGCGTCGAGCCCGAGCCCGCCCCGGTCATCACCGCCCTGGGCGACCGCAAGGAACGGATGACGGTGGTGGACGCCACGCCGGACGCCGCGCTGGCGGCTGTGGAGGCGTTCACGGGGCGATAGGGCGCCGGAAGACTCTCCCTCCCCGTTCCGGGGAGGGGCGTCGCGAAGCGACGGGGTGGAGACGGCAAGGCGATCCATCACGGAAGGGCCCGAGGCGTATCGCTTGGCCCTCCCCACCCGGCTTCGCTACGCTTAGCCGCCCTCCCCCGCAGGGGAGGGAGAATCCTGAGCCAATCCTACCGCCGCTTCAGGCCGCGACCCAGCAGGCCGGCGACCAGCAGGCCCACGCCGGCGGCCGACAGGGTGGTGAGCAGCGGCTTGTTGCGCGCGGCGGCGGCGACTTCGCGCGCCTTGGGGCGGTAGTCAGCCGGCGCCTTCTCGACCAGGCGGTCGACGGCGTCCATCGCCTTGTTGAACTGGTCCAGCGAGCGGCCCTTGGCGTCGTTGTAGGCGCCTTCGACCTGGAGCTTCTGGTCGCCCAGAACCTTGCCCACGCCCTTCTGCGCCTTGCCTTCGGCCTGGGAGAGGCCCGCGTTGATCTGTTGGTCGGTCATGTTGAAAACCTCGTCCTCGGGGAGCGGCGGTCGGGGCCGCCGACGGTTCAAGCCCCGACCCCGCCATCGGTTCCATGCGTTGTCGCCGCAGGCGCGGCGCCGTCCGATCAGACCGCCTCCGCCGCCCGCCAGTGCTCCAGCCGCCGCAGGAAGACGGCCGGGTCCTTCGGCGTGACCAGCTTGGACGGATCGTGGAACACCCGGTCGTGCAGCCGCGTCAGGGTGAAGCGCAGCGCCGCCGCCGCGCCCAGTCGCGGCAGGGCCGCCCGCTCGGCCTCGGACAGCGGCCGCACCGCCTCATAGCCGCGCTGGAAGGCGGCCAGGGCGTCGGGACGGGCGCGCCCCTCGGCGTCGAAGCCCCAGGCGGACAGGGCGATGGCCAAGTCATAGGCCAGGGCGTCGGTGCAGCCGAAGTAGAAGTCGATCACTCCCGCTGCCCGCCCGTCCTCGAACAGGACGTTGTCGGGGAAATAGTCCGCATGGATCGCCCCGCGCGGCAGGTCGTCCGTGAACGGATCGCCCAGGCGCGCCAGGCCGGCCTCGACCTCGTCCAGCAGGCGGCGGTCCTCGCCGGACGCCCCGGCGGCGCACCGGTCCGCCAGCCGGCGCCACGCCGCCGGGCCGACCGGATTGACCCGCCGGCCTGGATAGCTGGCCGCCGCCTGGTGCAGCCGGGCCAGAACCGCGCCGGCCGACATCTGGTCGGCTTCCGACGGCGCCCGCAGCCAAGCCCCGGCCTTCCATTCGATCACCGCCGCCGCCCGGCCGTTCAGTCGCCCCAGCCAGCCGCCCGCACGGTCCTCCACCGGGCGCGGCGCGGGGAAGCCGCGGCTCGCCAGCCACGCCGTCAGCCCCAGGCAGAACGGCAGGGACGCCTCGTCGGTCCGACCCTCGAACAGGGTCAGGACGAACCGGCCCTGGGCGGTCTCGATCCGATAGTTGGTGTTCTCCACCCCCTCCGCGATCGGCGCCAGCTCGACCAGGCCGCCCAGGTCGTAGGCCTTCAGGAAGGCCGCCGCCTCGGCCTCGGACACGGGGGTGAAGACGGCCACGGCTAGTTGAGCCCGGCGTCGGCGCGGCGCGCGCGCACGATTTCGGCCAGGTCGGCCATGATGCTCTCGGTCGTGGCCCAGCGGCCCGCGCCCCGGCCCCGGCAGCGCCAGACCCGGCCGTCGACGCCATAGACCTTCAGCGCATTGCCCTCGCCGCGCAGGCTGGAGAACAGCGGGTCGCCGTGCCCGGCCGTCAGCGCGACGGAGCCGACCGCCTTGCCGCCCTCCAGCCGCGCGGCGCCGATCTGGCGCACGCCCTCGCCGGCCTCGGTCCGTTCATTCAGGGCGTCGCGGGGCAGGTCGTTCTCCGGGGAGAAGCCGAAGGCCTCGTGGCACAGGAGCCGCACCTTGGCCGCCGCGTCCAGTCCCTCCAGGTCCGCCGAGGGGTCCTCCTCGGCGAAGCCGGCGGCGCGGGCGTCGGCCAGGGCCTCGGCGAAGGCGGCGCCGTCTCCCAGCCGCTCCAGCATGAAGTTGACCGTCCCGTTCAGCACGGCCTCGAAGGCCGCGACCTCGCCGGCCGCGCGCGCCTGGCGCACCGTCTCGATCATCGGCGCGCCGCCGCCGACCGAGGCGGACCAGAACACGCGCCGGCCCTTGGCCTTCGCCAGCGCCTGCAGCCCGCCGGGATCGCGGCTGACCGCCTGCTTGTTGGCGCTGGCCACATCGCAGCCGGCCTCCAGCGCCTTGCGGATCAGGGCGTGGCCGGCCTCGCCCTCCGACAGGGCTTCCAGCACGATGTCAGGTTTTCCTGACAACAGCGCGTCGGCGTCGGCGGTGAACAGATCGGCCGGACAGGCCACGTCGCGGGGCTTGTCAGGGTTGCGGACTAGCACGCCCACCACCTGATAGCGCGGATCGTCCAGCAGCCGGCCCAGCACGCCGCCGCCGACCACGCCGCAGCCGGCGACCGCCACCTTCAGCGGCGGCAGGGCGGGGGCCGGGCCGGGAGGCGCCGACTTGGCGCCGATCAGGGTGCCGTCGGCGCGGTCCAGGGCCGCCACCTCGATCTCCACGCCGCGCTGCTCGCCCAGGTCGATGGCGTCATGCGGCACCAGGGCGCCGCCCAGCAGGCGCGCCTGGTCCCAGGAGGCGCGGCGATAGCGCAGCGCCGGGGCCGTGTTGTCGTTGGGGTCGTGGTCGTAGAGGCCGTCCACGTCCTTGATCAGACGCACACGGTCCAGGCCCAGCTCGGCGGCCAGGAACACCGCCGTCAGGTCCGATCCGCCCCGCCCCAGCAGGGCGACGCGCCCGTCCGGCCGCACCGCGCCGAAGCCGGGGACCACCACCACCTCGTGCCGGTCCAGCGCCTGCTTCAGGTGGTCCGCGCGCAGGCCGCACGGCCGCGCATGCTCCGGCTCTCCCTCGGCCAGTATGCCCAGCTCGCGGACCGACAGGGCCGCCGCGTCCAGGCCCACGCGGTCGCAGGCCACCGCGACCAGGGCGGCCGCCCGCTCCTCGCCCATCGCCACATAGCCGGGCAGCAGGTCGTTGGAATGAGCCAGGCCCAGGCCCCGCGCGTCGGCCAGCAGCCGGTCGGTCTCGCCGGCGAAGGCGGAGACCACCGCCACCACCTTCCGGCCCTGGCGGACATGGGCGTAGCAGGCCGAGGCGACCAGCGGCGCGTCCGCCGGGCTCCGAAGGATGGAGGAGCCGAACTTCATCACCACCACCTCGGCGGCGGGCGCCGCCTGGGCGAGCGGCTGTTTGTCGTTGTCCTCGACGAGGGCGAGATTGGCGTTGGCGACCATGATTCGGACTTTCGAGAAAGGGCGTTTCGGGGAGGGGGCGATACGAAAAACCCCGCCTGGCGGGACCGGGCGGGGTTCGGGTTCTGCGTTGGCCTTGGCTTTCGGCGCGCTAACCTGTTCCCGCCCGGGAGGGCATGGTGGTGGTGGTCGTACCCGAGCCGATAATCATGCCGAAGCGCGTCGCGGCGAGGCCGGCGACGGTCGAGGAAACGGCGATGATCGAGCGCTGGGGCACAGGCGGGATCCGGTTGAAATCGAGCCTGAAGGTGGCCCGGGGCCCAAGGGCACGTCAACCCCCTCCCGCACGTTTTTTCCCTTAAACGCCAATTCCAGCCCTCCTACAGGCGCGCCGCTGCGAGACGGCCTCATGATTGGGTTGAATTTTTCTCTTGACGGAAGGCGGGCGGATCGTCAGACCTAAAGGCACTCATCAAGACCGGCTGAGGGACTAGGCCCTTTGACGCCGGGGCAACCATCGGGTTTCCGCCCGAAACGGTGCCAACTCCTGCGGGGTCCCTCGGGGCCGCGAGAGATGAGTGGAGCGTCGACAAGGCGACGCGCCACGATCTGTCACCCGCATCGAGCCTTGATGGGCGAAACGATGTGGACGACGACCGAAGATGACCCTCGCCGAAACCGACCTGCTGGAAGAGCCCTTCTGTCGGCCCTCTCCCGCGCCGGCCCCCGCGCCCCGTGACCGCGGCGGCGCGCGCGACATCATCGTTTCCATCCCCGCCGACTTCCGCCTGGCCTCCGGCGAGGCGCTGGGCCAGCCCGCCATCGTCGGCCGCCTGCACGGTCGGGCCGGCGCGCCGCTAGTCGTCGTCGCCGGCGGCATCTCGGCCGGCCGCTTCGTCCACCGCACCGAGACCAACGGCCTGGGCTGGTGGGCCGGCGCCGTGTCGGTGCGCGGCCCCATCGACCTGTCGCGCTGGCAGGTGCTGTCGTTCGACTTCGCGCCCAACGCCGAAAGAGGCGGAGCGGCGGTCCTGGAGCGGCCGGCCACCATCACCACCCACGACCAGGCCCGCCTGCTGGGCCTGCTGCTGCGGAAGCTGGAGGTCGAGCGGGTCGCCGCCTTCGTCGGCTGCTCCTACGGCGGCATGGTCGCCCTGGCCTTCGCCGAGCTCTATCCCGACTGGGCCGAGCAGCTGATCGTGGTCTCGGCCGCGCACCGCGCCCATCCGCAGGCCACCGCCTGGCGCGGCATCCAGCGCCGCATCCTGCAATTCGCCGCCGAGGCCGGCCGCCCCGAGGAAGGCGTCGCCCTGGCCCGCGAACTGGCCATGACCACCTACCGCACGGCCGAGGAATTCCACGACCGGTTCGAGACGGCGGCGCCCGCCGCCGCCGGCCAGAACTATCCGGTGTGCGACTATCTGACGGCGCGGGGCCAGGCCTATCGCACCCACACCACCCCGGCCCGCTGGCTGTCGATGTCCGATTCCCTGGATCGCCACCGCGTGACGCCGGAGGCGATCGCCACCCCCGTCACCCTGATCGGCTTCACCACCGACCGGCTGGTGCCGATCGACGACATGCGCGAACTGGCCGCGCGCCTGCCGACCCTGTGGCGCTTCGTCGAGGCGCCCTCCCTCTACGGCCACGACGCCTTCCTCAAGGAGGACGCCTTCGTCGGCGACATCCTCCGCGCCGCCTTCAAGGACATCAAGCCATGACCCGCCGCCCCCCCTCTTTGCGTCAGGCCGACCCGCACACCATCGCCGCCCGCACGGGCGTGGATTCGGACACGGCGCACGGCGCGGTCATGCCGCCGCTGTACCTGTCGTCGAACTATTCCTTCGCCGGCTTCGAGCAGAAGCGGAAGTACGACTACAGCCGCTCGGGCAATCCGACCCGGGACGTCCTGGCCGAGACCCTGGCCGAGCTGGAAGGCGGCGCCGGCGCCGTGATCACCGCCACCGGCATGGCGGCGGTCGACCTGCCGCTGGCCCTGCTGGAGCCCGGCGACTGGCTGATCGCCCCGCACGACTGCTACGGCGGCACCTGCCGTCTGCTGAACGCCCGCGCGAACAAGGGCCACTTCAGGCTGAAGCTGGTCGACCAGGGCGATCCCGCCGCCCTGGAGGAGGCCTTGGCGCTGAAGCCGAAGCTGGTGCTGGTGGAGACCCCGTCCAATCCGCTGCTGCGCGTGGTCGACGTCGCCGACATCTGCACCCGCGCCCATGCGGCCGGCGCCAAGGTGGTCTGCGACAACACCTTCCTGTCGCCGGCGTTGCAGAACCCGATCGAGCTGGGCGCGGACTTCGTGGTCCACTCCACCACCAAATTCATCAACGGCCATTCCGACGTGGTCGGCGGCGCGGTCGTCTCGGCCGATGCGGCGGATCACGAACAGTTGGCGTGGTGGGCCAATTGCACCGGCGTCACCGGCTCGCCCTTCGACGCCTATCTGACCCTACGGGGGGTGCGCACCCTGTTCGCCCGCATCGAGCGCCAGCAGGCGACCGCCGGGCGCGTGGCCGAACTGCTGGACGCCCATCCGGCGGTCAAGGCCGTCCACTATCCCGGCCTGAAGTCGCACCCCGGCCACGCCCTGGTCCAGCGCCAGCAGGCCGGCCCCGGCGCCATGCTCAGCTTCGAGCTGAACGGCGGGACCGAGGCCGTGCGCGACCTGGTCGAGACACTGGAGATCTTCACCCTGGCGGAATCGCTGGGCGGGGTCGAAAGCCTGATCGCCCACCCGGCCACCATGACCCATGCGGCCATGACGCCGGAACAGCGCGCCACGGCCGGCATAGGCGACGGCCTGGTGCGCCTGTCGGTCGGCCTGGAGCATGTCGAGGACCTGATCGCCGACCTCAAACCCGCCCTGGACGCCCTGGTCGAGCAGCCGACGGCCGCCGCGGCGTAATATCCCTCTTGCGGAAAGCCGCGAACCGGGGCAAATGCGCCGCCCCGGCCGCGGTCCCTTCGTCTATCGGTTAGGACGTCAGGTTTTCAACCTGAAAAGAGGGGTTCGACTCCCCTAGGGACTGCCACCGGCCTTCGTCGAGCGACACGCTCCGAAGCCGTTAACCTTCCGCTAACGCATTGGGCCGTTTCGAGACATCAAGCCTCGGGATTCAATGGACTTTTTTCGGACACCGCGGGGAACTATCCACAGCGAAACGTGGTTAACCACAGCATAACGCCGGCGCAGAAGCGCCTCCCCCGACATTCGAGTCTTCCATGTTCATCGCCATCGCCCGTCCGGCGGTGGAGCCTCGAGGCCCCGACGCCGTCGCTGTCCCCGGCTCGCCCGCTCTTTCCCCCCAGACCCCGCGCGCCCTGCACGCCCGGCTGCTGCACAACGCCGCCCTCCGACGACGGCGCGGCCTGGAGCGCCGCCGCGCGCATCGTCTCGACGACGCCGACTACTGGCTGCACGCCGCGCCCCTGGCGGTGCGCAAGGCCAGCGCCCTGCGCGCCGACGAGGGCTTCGCCAGCCTGCCGTAGGACCAGTCCACATTCGGATTTCGGCTTCCGTCGTCGTCCTTCCGGGGCTGAGCGGAGCGAAGAACCCGGAACCCAGGGGCCGCCGTCACAAACGGACCCCCACGCGCTCGGGGAGGACGGACGGCGACCAAGGCGGCGGTCGAACGCCTCAGCCCCGGCCCATCATCTCCGCGAAGCGGTCGAACAGATACAGGCTGTCCGTCGGCCCCGGCGACGCCTCCGGGTGGTGCTGGACGCTGAAGATCGGCTTGTCCTTGACCGCGATGCCGCAGTTGGTGCCGTCGAACAGGCTGACGTGGGTTTCGGTCACCGCGTCCGGCAGGCTGTCGCGGTCGACGGTGAAGCCGTGGTTCATCGACACGATCTCGACCTTGCCGGTGGTCAGGTCCTTCACCGGGTGGTTCGCGCCGTGGTGGCCCTGGTCCATCTTCACCGTCTTGGCGCCCAGGGCCAGGGCCAGCATCTGGTGGCCCAGGCAGATGCCCATCAGGGGCTTGCCGCTGTCGACCAGCTTTCTGATCTCCGGCACGGCGTATTCGCCGGTCGCCGCCGGATCGCCCGGGCCGTTCGACAGGACCACCCCGTCGGGATCGCGCGCCAGCACCTCCTCGGCCGTGGTGGTGGCGGGGACGACGGTGATCTTGGCGCCGGTCGAGGCCAGGGCGCGCAGGATGTTGCGCTTCACCCCATAGTCGATGACCACGACGGTCTTCCCGCCGGCGAGGGTCGGATAGCCTTCGGGCCAGTCCCACACGCCCTCGTTCCATTCGAACGCCTGGAGCGTCGAGGCGGGCTTGGCTAGGTCCAGGCCGACCAGGCCGGTCCAGTCGCGCGCCTGGGCGACCAGGGCGTCCAGGTCGAACCGGCCCTCCGGATCGTGAGCGATAACCGCATGCGGCGCGCCCTTGTCGCGGATGACCTTGGTCAGGGCGCGGGTGTCGACGCCGGCCAGGCCCACGACGCCGCGCCGCTTCATCCAGGCGTCGAAGCCGGCGTCGGCGCGCCAGTTGGCGGGATCGGTCGGAACGTCGCGGAAGATCGCGCCGCGCGCAGAGGTGTCCGAGCCGCCGCCCATCTGCTCGATGTCTTCCACATTCGTGCCGACGTTGCCGACGTGCGGGAAGGTGAAGGCCAGGATCTGGCTCATGTAGGACGGGTCGGTCAGGATTTCCTGATAGCCGGTCATGGCCGTGTTGAAGACCACCTCGCCCAGCGCCGAGCCGGTCGCGCCCACGCCGATCCCCTGCAGGATGGTCCCGTCCGCGAGCGCCAGGACGCCCGTGGCGCCCGGAAGGATCTTCGTCGTCATGGGCGCGCTCCTACGCTCGAATCCCGCCCAAAGCGAGGCTGCGGGCAAACGGCGGCGTCCCTAAGCCCTGCGGGCCGCCGGGTCAACGACCGTCCGTCGTGGTTTCCGGCGCGATCAGGCGAAACATTCCGGCGGAACCGCCCTGGGCGTGCGGCGCGACCCAGATGTCGAACAGGCCGGGTTCGATCCGATAGGTCTCGTCGGCGCCGATGAAACCCAGCTGGCGGCCGTGCAGGGTGAAAACCACCTTCTCGCTCTGGCCCGGACGCAGCCGGATGCGCTTGAAGTCCTTCAGCAGCCGTCCCGGCTGGGTCAGGCTGGCGACGCGGTCGTGGATATAGAGCTGCACCAGCTCCTCCGCCTCGCGCGGGCCGGCGTTCGACACCGTCACGGCGATGTCGATGGCGCCGGTCCAGGACAGCTGGTCGCTCTCCATCTCGATCGGACCATAGGTCACCGCGCCGTAGCTGAGGCCGTAACCGAACGGATAGAGCGCCGTATTGGTCGTTTCGCGATAGCGGGCCTTGTATTCCTCGGTCGCCAGATCGGGGTTCGCCGGGCGGCCCGTGGTCTTGCGGTCGTAGGAATAGGGCTGCTGGCCCGACTTGTGCGGGAAGCTGACAGGCAGGCGGCCCGACGGGCCGTGGTCGCCGAACATGACGTCGGCGACCGCATGACCCATCTGCTCGCCCAGGAACCAGGTGACGGCGATGGCCTGGGCGTTCCGGACATTGCCTTCCAGCGCCAGGGCGCGGCCGTTGCGCAGCAGCACGACCATCGGCTTGCCCAGCGCGGCCATGGCGTCGACCAGGGCCTGCTGCGGCGCGGGCACGATGATCTCGGTGCGCGACTGGGCCTCGCCCGACATGCGCGCGCTTTCGCCGATGGCCAGCACGATGACGTCGGCGTCCTTGGCCGCCGCGACCGCCTGGGCGACGCCGCCGTTCAGCGGCGCCTCCACATCCGAACCGCGCGCGACGGTCAGCAGCGCGGCGTCGTCCATGGCGGCGCGGAAGCCGGCCTCCAGCGACACGCGCCGTTTCGCATCGCCCCAGATGGTCCAGGGACCCCAGACGTTCTCCACGTCGTCGGCGAACGGCCCGACCAGGGCGATCTTCTGCCCCGCCTTCTTCAGCGGCAGCACGCCGCCTTCGTTCTTCAGCAGGACGATGGACTTGCGGCCGGCCTCGCGCGCCAGTTCGACATGCTCGCGCGAGCCGACGATGACCTTCTCGCGTTCCGGGTCCGTGCCGCGATAGGGGTCGTCGAACAGGCCCAGCGCCGCCTTGACGGTCAGCAGGCGGCGCACCGCCTCGTCCAGCCGCGCCATCGACACCTCGCCGCCGCGCACCAGGCCAGGCAGGTGCTCCAGGTACAGGCCCGACACCATCGACACGTCGACGCCGGCGTTGAAGGCCAGGCGCGCGGCGTCGCGGCCGTCCTCGGCGAAACCGTGGGCGATCAGCTCCTGCTCGGAAGTATAGTCGGAGACAACGAAGCCTTCGAAGCCCCACTCCCCGCGCAGGATGTCGGTCAGCAGGCGTCGGTTGCCCGACGCCGGCACGCCGTTGACATCGTTGAAGGCGCTCATGATCGACAGGGCGCCGGCCTCGACCGAGGCCTTGAACGGCGGCAGGAAGACGCCGCGCAGCGTCTGCTCGCTCATGTCGGTGGTGTTGTACTCCACCCCGCCCATGGCGGCGGAATAGCCGGCCATGTGCTTGGCCGTGGCCAGCACGGCGTCGCGGTCGTCCAGCCCCTTGTCGCCCTGGAAGCCGTGCACCCGCGCGGCGGCCAACAGGTTGTTCAGCAGCACGTCCTCTCCGGCGCCCTCGACATTGCGGCCCCAGCGCTGGTCGCGCGCCACGTCCACCATCGGCGCATAGGTCTGATGCACGGCCGAGGCCGCCGTCTCCATCGCCGCCGCTCGCGCGGTCCGCCGGGCCAGATCGGTGTCGAACGCCGCCGCCTCGGCCAGCGGCACGGGGAAGATGGTCGACAGGCCGTGGATCACGTCGGCGGCGAACAGCAGCGGAATCTTCAGGCGCGATTCCTCGACCGCCACGCGCTGGATGCGGCGGCCCGCCTCGGCGCCGATGCCGTTGAACAGGGAGCCGACCCTGCCCTCGCGGATCATGGCGGTGATGCGCGCCGGGTCGCCCGTGCCGTCCAGCGGGTTCACCGCCTTGGGCATCCAGCGGAAGGGATCGGCCAGCAGGTTCAGCTGCCCGGCCTTCTCCTCGATCGTCATCGCCGCGATCAGGTCTTCGATGCGCTGGCGGTGGCGCTGGACGACGCGGATGGTTTCGGCGGACACAGGCATGGGGAGGACTCCGGCGCCCATCAGGGCGAAAAGCCCGAGGCCAGACAGGAAATTTCTACGGGATGCCGCGGTCTGGAGAGGTCGCGTCTGGGTCATGGCGCTCCGGAGTCTCGAGGCGAGGCGGAGCCAGAGGCCTACCCCCCCGGACGCGCCGGGTTCAACCCCCGCAGCCGATGTAAATGATGTAACAGCCGCGCCGACCGTCGCACCCGCCGGCTCAGCCCAGGGCGATGTCCAGGAACATCATCCCCACCAGCCCGATCATCAGGCCGATCATCGACCCTTCGCCCTTGGACTGCTCGCGCGTCTCGGGGATGATCTCGGCGGTGACGACATAGATCATGGCGCCGGCCGCCAGGCCCAGGCCCCACGGCAGGGCGCCGGGCAGCAGGTGCACCACGCTGGCGCCGATCAGGCCGCCGACCGGCTCGACCAGGCCCGAGGCCAGGGCGCCCATGAAGGCGGGTCCCCGCGCATAGCCCAGGCTGGCCATCGCCGCCGACACCGCCAGGCCTTCCGGCATGTTCTGGACGCCGATGCCGAAGGCGGTCGCCAGTCCCTGCTGGAAATCGCCGCCGCCGAAGCTGACGCCCACGGCCGCCCCTTCGGGGAAGTTGTGCAGGGTGATGGCGATGATGAACAGCCAGATGCGCCGCGACAGGTGGCTCGCCCCGGCCGGGCCGATGGCCAGCATGTCCACCGGCGCGAACCGGTTGAGCAGTCCGATGACCGCCGCCCCGACCAGCACCGCCGCCGCCATGGTCGCGGCCGCCGCGCCCTTGGTCGCGCCGCTCGCCTGAAGCACGTCGACTCCCGGGATGATCAGGGAGAAGAAGGAGGCCGCCAGCATCACCCCGGCGGCGAAGCCCAGCAGCACGCTCTGGGTATTGGCGCTCGGCTTCCTCAGGAACAGCATCGGCACGGCGCCGACGGCGGTCATCATGCCGGCGGCGAGGCTGCCCAGCGCGCCGGCGGCGATCGGGGAAATCGATTCCATCATTTCCTGCTGTGACCGCCCTCGCGACAAGAGACAAGCCCCAAGGAGGACGTTAGAGAAACCGTCATGCTCCAACCCGCCGCGACCGCCATCCGTCCCGACGCCGCGACCGCCCTGGCGGCCGCGCGCCGGATCGTGGTCAAGGTCGGCTCCTCCCTGCTGGTCGATCCGGCCAGCCGGGCGGTGACGCGCGACTGGCTGGCGGCCCTGGCGGACGAACTGGCCGGGCTGCGCCGCGACGGGCGGGAGGTGATCGTCGTTTCCTCCGGCTCCATCGCCCTGGGACGCGGGCGTCTGGGCGACATCGGCGCGCGGGTGCAGGACAAGCAGGCCGCGGCCTCGGTCGGGCAGTCCCTGCTGATGGCCGCCTGGCAGGAAGCCTTCCAGCCGCACGGCCTGATCGTCGGCCAGGTGCTGCTGACTCGCGACGACACCGAGCGCCGCCGTCGCTGGCTGAACGGCCGCGCCACGGTCGAGGCCCTGCTAGCCCATGGCGTCGTGCCGGTGG
>JAEWDF010000012.1 GCA_023390245.1 Pseudomonadota bacterium | reverse complement strand
GGATTATGGGGCGGTTTCAAACTCAGGCGGGGAGATGGGGGCGAGAATCTCGCAAGGGGTTGGGAAGGCGGGGGTTTGTGCGGCCAGGTTTTAGGGTTGGCGCGATCTTCCTGACATCGGAGGCGTTGCAAGAGCCCCTCCACCGCTTCGCGGTCCCCCTCCCCGCGAAGCGGGGAGGAGACATTGAGGCGTGCGTTCTGTCTCCTCCCCACTTTGTGGGGAGGTGGCTCGGAGCGGAGCGGAGAGACGGAGGGGCTCTTCCCCCTCATGCGCATCTTGATGGGGACGCAGCTCGAACCGGAGAGACGGAGGGGTTCTTCACATTGCCCGACTCCGTCCATGCGGGTAGAGCGTTCGGCTTCTCCCGCCTGCCGAAGTTTCCGACCATGCACGACATCCGAGCCATTCGCGAGAACCGCCAGGTCTATGTGGCGGGCTGGTCGTCGCGCGGGGTGGAGGAGGCCGACGGGCTGGTGGCCGACATCCTGCGGCTGGACGGCGAACTGCGCCGGGCGCAGACGACCGGCCAGGACGCCCTGGCCAAGCGCAACGCCGCGTCCAAGGCCATCGGCGCCGCCATGGGCAAGAAGGACATGGCCGAGGCCGACCGGTTGAAGGCCGAGGTCGAGACGCTGAAGGGCGACATCGCCGCCGCCGCCGAGGTCGAGGCCAGCGTCGGCAAGGAGCTGCGCGACCTGCTGGCGGGCCTGAAGAACCTGGCGGCCGAGGACGTGCCGGACGGCGCGGACGAGGCGGATAATGTCGAAGTCTCCACCTGGGGCGAGCCGCGCCGCACCGGCCCGGCCAAGGATCACGCCGACCTGGGCGAGGCGCTGGGCCTGCTGGACTTCGAGGCGGCGGCCAAGATGTCGGGCGCGCGGTTCGCGGTGCTGAAGGGGCAGCTGGCGCGGCTGGAGCGGGCCATCGGCCAGTTCATGCTGGACATGCAGACCTCGACGCCGGAAGGCGTCGATTTGCACGGCTATATGGAAGTGAACCCGCCCTATCTGGTGCGCGACGAGGCGATGTTCGGGACCGGGCAGTTGCCGAAGTTTGAAGAGGATCTCTTCAAGACAGAGAATCTGGACGGAGACCTCTTAGCTCGCCGGGTCGAAGACGCGGTTAAGTCTATAGACAAGATACGTGCAGACGAATGGCGCTCTACGGTGGAGGATTTGTTCAGGCAGCTCGATGATCCGGATGATCGGAATGCAGCTTTTGAGGGTTTGAAAGAACAGATCAGCGAAGATGTAAAAAAAGTGGTTCGACCAGCGGTGCTCCGCCAGTTCAGAGCTGGTGAGCTTAATGACCGCCGCTACCTCATCCCCACCGCCGAAGTCTCCCTGACCAATCTCGTGCGCGAGCAGATCCTATCCGAGGATGATCTGGCGACGCCGATGCGGCTGACCGCGCTGACGCCGTGCTTCCGGGCCGAGGCGGGGTCGGCGGGGCGCGATACGCGCGGCCTGATCCGCCAGCACCAGTTCTCCAAGGTCGAGATGGTGTCGGTGACGCGGCCCGAGGATTCCGATGCGGAACTGGAGCGGATGACCGGCTGCGCCGAGGCCGTGCTGAAGGCGCTGGAGCTGCCGTATCGCAAGCTGCTGTTGTGCAAGGGCGACATGGGCTTCTCGGCCAAGAAGACCTTCGACCTGGAGGTCTGGCTGCCCAGCCAGGGGATGTATCGCGAGATCAGCTCCTGCTCGAACTGCGGGGACTTCCAGGCCCGGCGGATGGACGCCCGGTTCAAGCGCGCCGGCGAGAAGAAGACCGAGTTCGTCCATACGCTGAACGGCTCGGGCCTGGCGGTCGGGCGGACCCTGGTGGCGGTGATGGAGACCTATCAGCAGGAGGACGGACGCATCGCCGTGCCTGCGGCCCTGCGGCCCTATATGGGCGGGGTGGAGTTCGTCGGGGGTGATCAATGATCTTTCCGCTCATCCCCGCGAAAGCGGGGACCCAGTTCTTTCGACAGACGGAACGGGGGATTGAAGCCCGTGAATCCACGTCTCCACAGCACCGCCCAAATCACTGGGTCCCCGCTTTCGCGGGGATGAGCGGAGTTTAGGGTGCGCATCCTCCTGACCAACGACGACGGGATCGAGGCCGAGGGCCTGGCCTGCCTGGAGCGGATCGCCCGCACCCTGTCGGACGACGTGTGGGTGTGCGCGCCCGCCGTGGAGCAGTCGGGCAAGGGGCGGGGGATCACCCTGACCGAGCCCTTGCGGGTGCTGAAGCTGGGCGAGAAGCGGTTCGCGGTGACGGGCACGCCGACCGACTGCGTGGTGCTGGCGGTCAACGACCTGATGCCCGAGCGGCCCGATCTGGTGCTGTCGGGCGTCAACCGGGGCCACAACATCGGCGAGGACGTCAGCTATTCCGGCACGGTGGCGGGGGCGTTGCAGGGCATGGCCTTCGGCATCCGCTCCATCGCCTTGAGCCAGAGCCTGGAGCGGTTCCATGACGAAGTGATCGCGCGCTGGGAGACGGCCGAGGCCTATGCGCCCGCCATCATCAGCCGCCTGCTGGAGCAGAAGTGGCAGACCGGCGTGGTGATGAACCTGAACTTCCCCAATCGCCGGCCCGAGGAGGTCGAGGCGGTCGAGGTGACGACGCAAGGGTTCCGCGACGCGGGCGAGATGCACGCGGTGCGGCGAACCGACCTGCGCGGACGGGATTACTACTGGATGAGTTTCCGCGGGGAGAAACAGGAACACGCCGAGGGCACCGACCTGCGCGCCATCGACGAGGGGCGCATCTCGGTCACGCCGCTGCACATCGACCTGACGCACATGGCCAGCGTCAATGACCTGAAGAAGGTGCTGGGCGGCGCGCCGCCCCGGAAGGTGGAGCGGATGGCGTGATCCTCCACCGCGCAGCGGGGGAGGGGGACCGCGCGCAGCGTGGCGGAGGGGGCGGGAACGCCTCCGACGCCGGATGTCGCGTCCGCCCCCTCCACCCCTTCGGGGTCCCCCTCCCCCGTGAACGGGGGAGGATCTCTTGAACCTGCACGACGACCGCGCCGGTCGGCTGATCCTGTCGCTGCGGCAGCAGGGGGTGACGGACGCGCGGGTGCTGCGGGCGATGGAGTCGATCGACCGCTCGGTGTTCGTGCACGAGAAGTTCCTGGACCAGGCGTGGGAAGACCAGGCGCTGCCGATCGACTGCGCCCAGACGATCAGCCAGCCCTATATCGTCGGCCTGATGACCCAGGCGCTGGACGTCCTGCCCCGCCACCGGGTGCTGGAGATCGGCACGGGCAGCGGATACCAGTGCGCGATCCTGAGCCGGCTGGCGCGTTACGTCTATTCGGTGGAGCGGTATCGCAGCCTGCTGAACGAGGCCGAGGCGCGGCTGCGGCTGCTGGACATCGACAACGTCATCACCCGGCACGGCGACGGGGGGCTGGGTTGGCCCGAGCAGGCGCCGTTCGACCGGATCATGGTCACGGCGGCGTCGCCGCACGAGCCGACCGAACTTCTGAAGCAGCTGAAGCCGAACGGGGTGCTGGTCGCGCCGGTGGGGCGCACCTCGGTGCAGATGCTGCACCGCTATGTCGGCCAGGGCGACGGCTCGTTCCGCCGCGAAAGCCTGACCGAGGTGCGGTTCGTGCCCCTGGTCGAGGGGACGGCGAAGGAAGGCTAGGCCGCCTTCGGGCCGCCGATGGACCAGGTGTGGCCGAAGGGATCGCGCAGCTGGCCATAGCGGTCGCCCCAGAACTGGTCGCCCATGTCCATCACCGGCTCGGCCCCGCCCAGCATGGCGCGGGTCCACCAGGCGTCGGGGTCGGGCACCTGCAGGTGCAGGGTCACGCCGGCGGGGCGGACGTCGGACTGGCCGGTGTATTCCGGAAACTCGTCGTTCAGCATCAGGCTGGCGCCATTGACCTTCAGGTGGGCGTGGATCAGCCGTTCGCCGTCGTCGGCCAGCTTGCGGTCCAGCACCTCGGCCCCGAAGGCGATGATGTAGAAGTCGATCGCCGCCGCCGCCCCGCGCGACGGGATGGTCAGGTGCGGCGTCAGGCCGGAAGTCGGCCCCTGGTCGGGCGTGGCGTCGGTCATGCGGTCTCCGGGTCCGTTCGTGCATTGTAACGCGTGAAAACCCTTTTGCGACCGCCTACATAGGTCGGACCCATGAGCGACCTGTTCGAAGCCTCCGGCATCCATCCCCCCGACGCCCCCCTGGCGGACCGGCTGCGCCCGCGCACGCTGGACGAGGTGGTGGGCCAGGATCACCTGCTGGGGCCCGGCGGGCCGATCCGGCGCATGGTCGAGGCCGGGCGGCTGGGCTCGATGATCCTGTGGGGGCCGCCGGGCACCGGCAAGACCACAATCGCGCGGCTGCTGGCCAAGGCGGCGGGCTATGAATACCAGGCGATCAGCGCGGTGTTCTCGGGCGTGGCGGACCTGAAGAAGGCGTTCGAGGCGGCGCGGCTGCGGCGCGCGGCCGGGCAGTCGACCCTGCTGTTCGTCGACGAGATCCACCGCTTCAACCGCGCCCAGCAGGACGGCTTCCTGCCCTTCGTCGAGGAGGGGGTGGTGACGCTGGTGGGGGCGACCACCGAAAACCCCAGCTTCGAACTGAACGGCGCGCTTCTGTCGCGCTCGCAGGTGTTCGTGCTGAAGCGGCTGGACGACGCGGCGCTGGGCCAGTTGCTGGACCGGGGCGAGGCGTTCGAGGACCGCAAGCTGCCGCTGACCGATGAGGCGCGCCAGGCCCTGCTGGCCCTGGCCGACGGGGACGGGCGCTATCTGCTGACCATGACGGAACAGCTGTTCGCCCTGCCGGACGAGGTGCTGGACGTGCAGGGGCTGGCGGGCGTGCTGCAACGCCGGGCGCCGGCCTACGACAAGAGCCGGGAGGAGCACTACAACCTGATCTCGGCCCTGCATAAGTCGGTGCGGGGGTCGGACCCGGATGCGGCGCTGTACTGGCTGGCGCGGATGCTGAATGGCGGCGAAGACCCGCTGTACCTGGCGCGGCGCATCGTGCGGATGGCGGTCGAGGACATCGGGCAGGCCGATCCATTGTCGATCCTGGTCGCCAATGCGGCGAAGGACACCTACGATTTCCTGGGATCGCCGGAAGGCGAGTTGGCGCTGGCGCAGGCGGTGGTTCACCTGGCCACGGCGCCGAAGTCGGTGGCGGTCTATGAGGCGTTCAAGGCGGCGCGGAAGGCGGCGCGCGAGACCGGCTCGCTGACGCCGCCGGCGCATATCAGGAACGCCCCGACCAAGCTGATGAAGTCGCTGGGCTACGGCAAGGGCTATCAGTACGACCCGGACACGCCCGAGGGCTTCTCCGGCGCCGACTTCTTCCCCGAGGGCATGGAGCGGCGCGCCTTCTACCAGCCGAAGGGCGAGGGCCACGAGGAGAAGGTCAAGGCGCGGCTGGAGCGCTGGGCCGAGATGCGGGCGCGGATGCAGGCGGAACGCGGCGAGTGAACGCTGTTCATTGTCAGCGGCCAAGAATGAGCGCAGCGTCCGATCTGATCCTTGGGGGAGGAAACCATGGTCGAGACGGTGAAGACGCCCTGGCATCTATGGGCGGTCGGGGTTCTGGCGCTGCTGTGGAACGGCTTCGGCTGCGTCGATTTCGTGATGAGCACGACCCAGGCGGAGGCCTGGCTGGCGCAGATGGGCATGACCGAGGCGCAGATCGCCTATTTCAATTCCATGCCGGCCTGGACCTTCGTCGCCTGGGGCGTCGGGGTGTTCGGCGGCGCGATCGGGGCGATCCTGCTGCTTGTGCGGCGCCAATGGGCGTTCGCGGTCTTCGTGCTGTCGTTCCTGGGCTGGCTGGCCAGCGTCGTCTACGCCTTCCTGCTGTCGGACGGCATGGCGGCGATGGGAGAGCACTGGCCGATGCAGTTCGTCATCGGCGCGGTCTGCCTGTTCCTGGTCTGGTACGCCT
>JAEWDF010000010.1 GCA_023390245.1 Pseudomonadota bacterium | reverse complement strand
GGATTATGGGGCGGTTTCAAACTCAGGCGGGGAGATGGGGGCGAGAATCTCGCAAGGGGTTGGGAAGGCGGGGGTTTGTGCGGCCAGGTTTTAGGGTTGGCGCGATCTTCCTGACATCGGAGGCGTTTCAAGAGCCCCTCCACCGCTTCGCGGTCCCCCTCCCCGCGAAGCGGGGAGGAGACACTGCGTCGGCTTCACCGTCTCCTCCCCACTTTGTGGGGAGGTGGCTCGGAGCGGAGCGGAGAGACGGAGGGGTTCTTAGCCCCCTCAGACCAACCCCGTCGCCTCGTCCAGGCCCAGCATCAGGTTCAGGTTCTGGACCGCCGCGCCCGAGGCGCCCTTGCCCAGGTTGTCCAGCAGGGCGACCAGGCGGGCCTGTTCGCCCTCGCGATCGCCGAAGACGTGCAGGCGAAGGCGGTTGGTTCCGTTCAGGCCCTCCGGCTCCAGGCCGGTCATGGCCTCGGTCGTCTCCAGTTCGGCGACCTCGACGAAGCGCTGGCCGTCATAGGCCTCGACCAGGGCGCCGTGCAGCCGCTCGACCGACGGGGTCTCGGGCAGGGCCGACAGGTGCAGCGGAACCTCCACCAGCATGCCCTGGCGATAGTTTCCGACGGCCGGGGTGAACAGGACCGGGCGCGACAGGCCGGCGTGCTTCGTCATCTCCGGCACATGCTTGTGCTTCAGCGACAGGCCGTAGGCGCGGTAGGCGGTCGAAGCCCCCTGCCCTTCGAACTCGGCGATCATGGCCTTGCCGCCGCCGGAATAGCCCGAGACGGCGTTGACCGTGAGCGGCCAGTCGGCCGGGACCAGCCCGGCCTTCACCAGCGGCCGCATCAGGCCGATGAAGCCGGTCGGATAGCAGCCGGGGTTGGAGACGAAGCGGGCCGCCTCGATCGCCCGGCGCTGGGCGGCGTCCATCTCCGGGAAGCCGTAGGCCCAGCCGGGCGCGACCCGATAGGCGGTCGAGGCGTCGATCACCTTGACCGCCGGATTCTCGATCATGGCCGCGGCCTCGCGCGCCGCGTCGTCGGGCAGGCACAGGATCACGGCGTCGGCGGCGTTCAGGGCCTCGCGCCGCGCCTCAACGTCACGGCGGCGGTCGCCCAGCAGGAGCAGTTCCAGATCCGGGCGCGCCTCAAGCCGCTCGCGGATCTCCAGGCCCGTGGTGCCGGCCTCGCCGTCGATGAAGAGGGTGTGCATTCGAGTGGGCTCCAAAGACGGCCTTCAAGGAAGGGATCTCGACGAAGATCACAAAGAACACGACGGCCGTCGTACTCGTTGTGGCCATCGTGTCCGCTGTGATGAACCAAGCGATTGCGGCTTCGCCGCGTCAAAGAAAAAGGCGCTCCAGGTTTCCCCGAAGCGCCCCCTTCGTAACCGACTGGCGGTCGCCAGTTAGCGCTTCGAGAACTGGAAGCTGCGGCGGGCCTTGGCGCGGCCGTACTTCTTGCGCTCGACGACGCGGCTGTCGCGGGTCAGGAAGCCGTGCGGCTTCAGGACCTTGCGCAGTTCCGGCTCATAGTGCGTCAGGGCGTGCGACAGACCGTGGCGGATGGCGCCGGCCTGGCCCGACAGGCCCGAGCCCTCGACCGTGGCGATCACGTCGTACTGGGTCGTGCGGTCCGAGACGGTCAGCGGCTGGGCGACCATCATCTGCAGCACGGGACGGGCGAAATAGGCCGCCAGTTCCTTGCCGTTGACGGTGATCTTGCCCGAGCCGGGCTTCACCCACACGCGGGCGATGGCGTTCTTGCGCTTGCCGGTCGAATAGGCGCGGCCCAGCGAGTCCAGCTTCTGGACGTGGACCGGGGCTTCCGATTCAGCCGAGGCGGTCAGGCCCTTCAGGGCGTCGAAGCCGGTGGCGGTGTCTTGCGTCACGTCGGTCATTCTCAGACGCTCCGGGTGTTCTTGGCGGACGCCGACTTGAAGTCGATCGTTTCCGGCTGTTGGGCTTCGTGGTCGTGCGCGGCGCCGGCGAACAGGCGCAGGTGCGTCATCTGCTTGCGGGCCAGCGGGCTTTCCTTCGGCAGCATGCGCTCGACGGCCTTCTCGAGCACGCGCTCGGGGAAGCGGCCGCCCAGGACCTTCTCGGGCGTGGTCGACTTGACGCCGCCCGGGTGGCCGGTGTGGCGATAGTAGACCTTGTCGGTGTTCTTCTTGCCGGTGAACACCACCTTGTCGACGTTGGTGACGACGACGTAGTCGCCGCAATCGACGTGCGGGGTGTAGGTCGGCAGGTGCTTGCCGCGCAGGCGGTTGGCGATGAAGGTCGCGAGGCGGCCCACCACGACGCCTTCGGCGTCGATGTGGATCCACTTCTTCTCGACCTCGGCCGGCTTCAACGAAGCCGTGGTGCTCTTCAGCATGAGGGGGTTCCTGGAGACGAAATCGGTCCGGCTCCCGGGGGAACCGAAGGAAGCGCGCTGATACAGGAGCCCACGGAGCGCGTCAATGCGAGTTGGCGCGGGCTTATAGCGCTACTACATTGATATTATACAATATTTCTTATAAGGTATTAAAATACCATAGACTTTGAACGTTCAGAGCCCCCGTCAGAGGCCGACGGAGCGCGGTCCGGACATGAACAGCCGGGCCTGGGCGCGGCGCACGACCCACAGGTTGGCGGTGGCGACGGCCAGGACGATGGCGGCCCCGGCCTGGTGCAGGACGCCCAGCCAGACCGGCACGGCGTGCATCAGGGTGACGACGCCCAGCAACGCCTGGCACCAGACCACGCCCGCCAGGACGAAGGCGCCCAGGCCCATCCCCTCGGCCGCGCGCCAGCGCCAGGCCTGGAAGGCGTAGACGGTCACCGCGATCAGCAGGCCGTAGGCGACCAGGCGATGGTTGAACTGGGTCAGGGCCTGATCATGCAGAAACGCACCGGCGCCCAGGCTCCAGTCGGCCGGCGGCAGCACCTGGCCGTTCATCAGCGGCCAGTCGGTATAGACCAGCCCCGCATGGCCGCCCGCGACCAGGGCGCCCAGCAGGCACTGAAGGAAGACGACGCCCAGCAGGATCGCCGCGCCGCGCGCCCAGCCGGCAGGCGGACGGCCGTGCTCCTCGCCGCTCCAGGCCTCAAGCCCGGTCCAGATCAGGGCGGCGAACAGGACGAAGGCCAGGCCGAGGTGCATCGCCAGCCGCTCGGGCGCCACGCTGACGCGCTCGGACAGGCCGGAGGACACCATCCACCAGCCGACCAGGCCCTGAAGCCCGCCCAGCGCCAGCAGCGCCACGCAGCGCCACACCAGCCGGTCGGGCATGGCCCAGCGGCGGATGCCCGACAGCGGCGGCGTGAACCGCAGCAGCAGGAAGACGACCAGCGGCAGGGCGAACACCGCCCCGATCAGCCGCCCGATCAGCCGGTGCAGCCATTCCCACCAGAAGATGCCCTGGAACTCGGCCAGGGACATGCCGGCGTTGACCTCCCGGTACTGGGGAATCTGCTTGTACCTGTCGAAGGCGTCGGCCCACTGGGCGTCGTTCAGGGGCGGGATCGCGCCCATGATCGGCTTCCATTCGGTGATCGACAGGCCCGAGCCGGTCAGGCGGGTGACGCCGCCGACCACGACCATCAGGAAGACCATCAGGGCGGTGGCGAACAGCCATGTCGCCACGGCGCGGTTGCGATCCTGCTTTCCGAAACGGTTCATTCGACGCCCGACGCTGACCCGGATATGGTGACGATCCGATGGTGATCGCCCGCGACCGTTGCGGTATGCCCGCCCCGCGCGGCGAGATCGAGTCGGTTTTCGAATAACGGCGTCGTCGCCGCAAGGGAGGTCCGGGTGCAATACGCCGATATCGCCATCGCCGTCGCGGGCGGCCTGCTGCTGGCCTGGATCGCTGACCTGCTGACCGGCCGCCGCGGGTTCGGCGGGACCAGCCTGGTCTCGGGGATCGGCCTGGTCTGCGGCTGGTTCCTGGCGGTGCGGGTGTTCGCGGCCAGCACCATGGACAGCTACGCCTGGATTCCGTGGGCCCTGGCCGGGTCGGCCATCTGCCTGGTCGCCTTCTTCCTGTTCCGGAGCAAGCGCTGATGCCGCCGCGCGCGCGGCGCTTCGTGGCGTCGATCGGCGTGCTGGCCTTCCTGGCCTTGTGGGTCTGGGGCCTGATCGCCCTGCGCGGACTGCTGCCGGCGTCAGGCTGGATCGACTTCCTGTTCTTCGCCGTCGGCGGGACGGCGTGGGGCCTGCCGCTGATCCCGCTGCTGAAGTGGGCCGAGCGGGGCTAGGACCGCCCCTTTCGCGACGACGCGCCTCAGTGATGAGGCGACAGAAGCCGGCCGAGACGGGCCAGGGCGTCCCAGTTGCGCGCCAGCATCACCGCCACGCCGGTCAGCATGGCGATGGGGGCGCCCGGAATCCAGATTCGACGGGTCCGATGGGCCGCCGCCATGAACTCACCCAACGCAACGTCCAGCACGGCCGCATCCCCTGTCGAACCCGCATTGATCACCGCGTTCGGGACACCGCCAATTCGTATGATTACGTAGGAAGGCCCGCCCCACGCGGCCGCGACCACACGCGATCAGATCACGCCGAAGGCGCGCATCGCCTCGGCCACCCGGACGAAGCCGGCGATGTTGGCGCCCAGGACATAGTCGCCCGGCGCGCCGTATTCCTCGGCGGTCTCCGCGCAACGGTCGTGGATGCCGCGCATGATGTCGGCCAGGCGGCGTTCGGTCTGGTCGAAGGACCAGCTGTCGCGCGAGGCGTTCTGCTGCATCTCCAGGGCGGAGGTCGCGACGCCGCCGGCGTTGGCGGCCTTGCCCGGCGCGAACAGGACGCCGGCCGACTGGAAGATGCGGATCGCCTCCGGCGTGCTGGGCATGTTGGCGCCCTCCCCCACGGCGACGACCCCGTTCTTGACCAGGGTCGCGGCGTCCCGGCCGTTCAGCTCGTTCTGGGTCGCCGAGGGAATGGCGATCTCGCACGGCACGTCCCAGACCGAACCGCCCTCGACATGGCGGGCGCCGGGCCTGCGCACGGCATAATCGGCGATCCGGCCGCGGCGGACCTCCTTGATGTCCTTCACCAGCTGGAGGTCGATCCCCGCCTCATCGACCACATAGCCATTGGAATCCGAGCAGGCGATCACCCGCGCTCCGAGCTGCTGCAGCTTCTCGATGGCGTAGATGGCCACATTGCCGGAGCCGGAGACGACCGCGCGACGGCCCTCGAGCCCGGACGTACGCGTCCCCAGCATGCTGTCGACGAAATAGACCGCGCCATAGCCGGTCGCCTCGCGCCGGGCCTGGGAGCCGCCGTAGACCAGGCCCTTGCCCGTCAGGACCCCGGCCTCGTAACGGTTGGTCAAGCGCTTGAACTGGCCGAACAGATAGCCGATCTCGCGTCCGCCCACGCCGATGTCGCCGGCGGGGACGTCGGTGTATTCGCCGATGTGCCGGTGCAACTCGGTCATGAACGACTGGCAGAAGCGCATGATCTCGCCGTCGGACCGGCCGCGCGGATTGAAGTCTGAGCCGCCCTTGCCGCCGCCGATCGGCAGGCCGGTCAGGGCGTTCTTGAAGGTCTGCTCGAAGCCCAGGAACTTGATGATGCCCAGGTTCACCGAGGGGTGGAAGCGAATCCCGCCCTTGTAGGGGCCCAGGGCCGAGTTGAACTGGACGCGGAAGCCGCGGTTGATCTGGACCTGGTTGCAGTCGTCGACCCAGGGGATGCGGAAGATGATCTGGCGCTCCGGCTCGCAGATGCGCTCGATCAGAGCGTCGTCGGCGTAGTCGGGGTGTTTGGCGATCACGCGGCCCAGGCTATCGAGAACCTCCCGCGTCGCCTGATGGAACTCGCCCTCGCCGGCGTTGCGGTGCAGCACGTCCGCCAAGATGAGCTCAAGTTTTTCGTCAGCCATGAAAAAAACGTACCAGATTGGAAAAACTGACCGTCAAATAGTCCTATATGGGGAAAATAGACTGGCTTTGCCGGCGCGTCGTCATCTTTGGTCTGCGCCAAAAACGCAAGTGCGAAATGGGATGGGCTTCCGTCAGTCCGGAGATTTTCGGCGGTTTTGGCCGCGCCGGACCCGTCACCTCGGGTCTTTCAGATGTCAGTGAACCCAACACGGCGCGGGCGGCGAATCAGCCCGATCAAGGCGGCGCCGAATTGCGAAGGGGCCGTCCGAAGACGGCCCCTCAAAACCAATCCGGCCTTAGGCGGATGGTCGGAGCGACAGGATTCGAACCTGCGACCCCTTGACCCCCAGTCAAGTGCGCTACCAGGCTGCGCCACGCTCCGAAGGCGCTCCCTATAGACGGGGGCCTCGCCCGCCGCAAACGCAAAAAGGCGGTTTTCCTTCGGAGATCAGCCGGCGACGCGGTTGGACGCCCGCCGTCGCCTTTTCAAGCCTGTTCGAGGATGGCGGCGGCGGTCGGTCAGCGCGCCAGGACGGCGTCGAGACGGGCGCGGGCGCGCTCCAGATCGGCCAGCACGGCGTGCAGGCGCGACAGGCCGGCGGAGGGCGCCAACGACGAATCGCCGGAGGCGGCCTGGGTTTCCTCAACCGCGTCGTCGGCTTCGGCGCCGACCAGCCGCCTGAGCCCCTGCGTCTTATGCAGGCGCTGGACGCCGCGGATGGTCAGGCCTTCCTCGTGCAGCAGCCGCTTGATCGCCTTCAGGGCGGCGATGTCCTGGGGCCGGTAGAAGCGACGGCCGCCGGCGCGCTTGACCGGGGTGACGAAGGCGAACTTGGTCTCCCAGAAGCGCAGCACATGCTGCGGCGCCCCGACCTCCTCGGCCGCTTCGGAGATGGTGCGGAAGGCGTCGGCGCTCTTGGCCAAGGTCAGGCCTCGACGACGGCGTCGTGAACCCGGCTCTTCATGATCTGGGAGGCGCGGAAGCTGATGACGCGGCGCGGGCTGATGGCCGCCGGCTCTCCCGTCTTGGGATTGCGGCCCATGCGGGCGCGCTTGTCGCGGACCTGGAAGACGCCGAATCCCGACAGCTTGACCGTCTCGCCGCGCTCCAGCGCCTCGACGATCAATTCCAGGGTCCGTTCGACCAGCTGGGAGCATTCCTGGCGCGACAGGCCCACTTCATCGTGGACGGCCTCGCAAAGGTCCGCTCGCGTGAGGGTGTCTTGCCCCGCCATGCGCGCCTCCGATCTGCTGCCCCCATAAGGGAGCGCATCGTCCATAAAATCAATGGCCCCGCGACGGTTTAGAGGCGAATGGCGCACGCGCCCCAGGTCAGGCCGCCGCCCATGGCCTCCAGCAGGACCAGGTCGCCCTTGCGAATGCGGCCATCCCTGACCGCCGCGTCGAGCGCCAATGGAATGGAGGCCGCCGAGGTGTTGGCGTGCAGCGCCACGGTCGTGACCACCTTGTTCTCGTCCAGGCCCAGCCGGTCGCCGACGCCCTTGATGATGCGCTGGTTGGCCTGGTGCGGCACGAACCAGTCGACGTCGTCGACCTCGATCCCCGCCGCCGCGCAGGCGGCGGTGACGCCCTCGGCGATGTTGACCACGGCGTGGCGGAACACCTGGTTGCCGGCCATGCGAAGATGGCCGACCGTGCCGGTCGAGGCCGGGCCGCCGTCGACATAGAGCAGGTCGGTCTTGGTCCCGTCCGCGCGCAGGGCGAAGCCGAGCATGCCCTGGTCGGCGGGCGTCCCCTGCCCTTCGCGCGGTTCCAGCACCACGGCGCCCGCGCCGTCGCCGAACAGGACGCAGGTGGTCCGGTCGGTCCAGTCCATCAGCCGGGTCATCTCCTCGGCGCCGATGACCAGAGCGCATTTCGACAGGCCGCGCGCGACGAATCCATCGGCGACGCTGAGCGCATAGACGAAGCCCGAGCAGACCGCCTGGACGTCGAAGGCCACGCCGACCGGCGCGCCCAGCTTCCTTTGCACGATGGAGGCGACGGCCGGGAAGGTCATGTCCGGCGTGGTTGTGGCGACGATGATCAGGTCCACGTCGGCGGCGGACTTGCCGGCGTCGGCCAGGGCCTTCTTCGCCGCCTCGACGGCCAGGTCGCTGGTCGGCTGGTCGTCGCGCGCCTTGTGGCGCTGCTTGATGCCGGTGCGCTCCTGGATCCATTCGTCGGAGGTGTCGACGATCTGGGCCAGGTCGGCGTTGGTGACGATCTGCTCCGGCAGGTAGGAGCCGACGCCGGTCACGGCGCTGCGGGTGACGCTCACTGGACAGGTTCTCCGGCGGGCGCCGCCGGGGCGTCCGAATGGTCGAAAACGGTGTTCAGGCGGGCCAGGTTGGCGCCGACCTTGGCCATGTAGTCGCTGCGGGCCAGTTCGACCGCGATGCGGATGGCGTTGCCGAAGCCCTTGGCGTCGGCGCCGCCGTGGCTCTTGACCACAATGCCGTTCAGGCCCAGCAGCGGGCCGCCGTTGATGGCGCTGGGGTCGATCTTCTCGCGCATCTTCCTGAGCGCCGGCATGGCGATGGCGGCGCCGATCTTGGCCTGGAGGTTCGAGGTCAGGGCCTGGCGCAGCAGGGCCGAGACGTAGCGCGCCGTGCCCTCGGCCGTCTTCAGGGCGATGTTGCCGGTGAAGCCGTCGGTGACGATGACGTCCACCGTGCCCTTGGCGATGTCGTCGCCCTCGACGAAGCCGTGGTAATTCAGGTCGAACGGCCCGTCGCGCAGGATGGCGTGGGCGGCCTTGACCTGTTCGTTGCCCTTCATGTCCTCGGCGCCGACGTTCAGCAGGCCGATGGTCGGGCGGGCGACGCCGTGGACGGCGGACTGGAACGCCTCGCCCATGATGGCGAACTCGACCAGCTGCTCGGCGTCGCTGCCGATGTTGGCGCCGACGTCCAGAACGGCGGTGACGCCCTTGAAGGTCGGCCAGCTGGCGACGATGGCCGGGCGCTCCAGCCCCGGCGCGGCCATGCGCAGGACCAGCTTGGAGATGGCCATAAGGGCGCCGGTGTTGCCGGCCGAGACGACGGCCCCGGCCTCGCCCGCCTTGACCGCCTCGATGGCGTTCCACAGGCTGGAGCCCTTGCCGCGCCGCATGGCCTGGGCGGGCTTTTCGTCCATGGCCACGACCTTGTCGGTGTGACGGATCTCGCAGAGGCCCTCGGGCAGGGCGCAGCGGGCCAGTTCCGCCTCGATGGCGGCGCGGTCGCCGTGAAGCAGGAAGCGGACGCCGTCGCCCTCCCCGCCTTGCAGATAGCTCCGCACGCCGGGGACGACGACGGACGGACCGTGATCGCCGCCCATGGCGTCAAGCGAGATCAGGACTGGGGCCGGCAATGAAACCTCGTTGCGCGTCGTCTTGGCGTTGCGACGCTTGATATGGGGGTGCGACGATAACGCCGCATGCGGGGGATGCAACTCGGCCGCCGCCGCGTCAACCTCCGGCCGGCCCGTCCCCGTCCTTCAGCGCCTTCAGGGCGGCGAACGGAGAGATTTCCGCCGGCTCCTCGGGCTGGACGAATTCGGCCCCCGGCTTGCGCGGGAACGGGTCGAGCGCCAGCGACAACTGCTCGACCGCGTACTGGCCCAGGTCGATGCGGCCGTCCTCGACGACGTCGACATCGTCTTCGTCGGGGGACAGGTCGATCTCGTCGGTTTCGGGCTCGGGCGCCGATTCGACCAGGCGGATGGAGAAGGCGCGGTCGATGTCGACGGGCAGCGGCTCCAGCGTCAGGCCGCAGGATTGGACGGCGTGGGCGGCGACGCGGCCCGACAGCACCCAGCCGTCGTCGGCGGGCCGCACCTCGATGTCGGCGACGAAATTCTCCAGCGCCTGCAGGTCAAGGGCGCGCGCGATTCGACGGCTGGCCTCGGCGTCGGGCGTCAGGCGCCGCGACAGGCCGGCGCCGACCTGATGCATGCGGACGGAATCGGTGAAGGGCAAGGCGGCGGTCATGCGTCGATGTCGCTCCAGGCGGGTGCGGTCAGCACCGTGCGGAAGGGCTGCGCGGCCAGGGCGGCGCGACTGGCCAGGGCATAGCCGGCCAGGGCGGCGGCATTGGGGCTGTCGGGGTCGCCATAGACGTTGCGGGCCAGGGCTTCGGTCAGGGCGGCGCGGTCGGCGGCGCGCAGTGGCGGCTCATAGGCGGTCATGCGGCCGTACAGGGCCTCGCCCAGCTTGCGCATCTTTTTGCCGACCGAAATGTCGCCGACGCCCTCCTCGCGCAGGGCGTGGTCCAGGGCCGAGACGTAGGTGTCGAACAGCATCTGGGCCGACTCGCGGCCGGGGTCGGTGTCCTCGTCGCGCAGGCGCAGGACCAGCAGCAGGACGTGCAGGGTGTACAGCTCGAACCGCGCATCGATGCGGTCGGCGACGCCCAGCGCGGTGTAGAAGCCGGGCCGGCGCGCCTGATCGACCGCCAGGGCGTAGAGATCCAGGCCGAGACGCGCGCCCGGCCGGGGCTTGAACAGGTTCTTGAGCATGGGTTTCATACGGCCCCTTTTCCGCCGCGCCGTTGAACTAGGACGCGGGTCCGTCTAGGTCAAAGACCTTGTTCTCACGCAGGCGCCCGATCATGTCCCGCATCGCCCCGCTTTTCGTCGCCGTCTCGCTGGCCGGCCTGTCCGCCGCCTGCGCTCCGGTCATCGGCTCCAACGGCTTTCAGGCGATCGACGCCAAGCCCCAGGACGTGGTCGCCGGGACCGACACCAAGGAGACGGTGCTGGCCAAGCTGGGCTCGCCGTCCACGACCTCGACCTTCGAGGCCGACAACGTCTGGTACTACATCAGCCAGACGACCGAGAAATACACCTACAACCGCCCGGTCATCTCGCGCCGGTCGGTGACCGAGATCACCTTCGGCGAAGGCGACAAGGTCGCCGCCGTCCGCACTCTGGGCCTGGCCGACGGCGAACAGCTGGCCATGAACCCGAACGAGACCCCGACGCGCGGCCGCGCCCTGACGGTGCTGGAGCAGCTGCTGGGCAACGTCGGCCGCGGCCAGCTGCCGCGCACCGAGGACAACACGCCCGGCCAGCGCCGCCCGGACTAAAGCCCGGATGCTTTCGCTTCTACGAGGCGCAATGGGCCTCAAGCCGCGAGCGACCGCGTCGCGAGCATAGGCCCCAAAAGAACGCCCCGGAGATTGCTCTCCGGGGCGTCTTCGATTCTGCCGGAGCGGAACTCAGCCGATGCGGCCGCTCGCCAGCACCGCCAGCAGCAGCAGGGCGACGATGTTGGTGATCTTGATCATCGGGTTCACCGCCGGGCCCGACGTGTCCTTGTAGGGATCGCCCACGGTGTCGCCGGTGACGGCGGCCTTGTGCGCCTCCGACCCCTTGCCGTGGACGAGGCCGGCCTTGTCGGTGAAGCCTTCCTCGATCACCTTCTTGGCGTTGTCCCAGGCGCCGCCGCCCGAGGTCATCGAGATGGCGACGAACAGGCCGGTGACGATGACGCCCATCAGCATGGCGCCCAGGGCGGCGAAGGCGTTGGCCTTGTCCGAGATGGCCAAGACCGCGCAGAACAGGACGATCGGCGACAGGACCGGCAGCAGCGACGGCACGATCATCTCGCGAATAGCGGCCTTGGTCAGGATGTCGACCGCCCGGCCGTACTCCGGCTTGACCTGATAGGTCATGATGCCGGGGTTCTCGCGGAACTGGCGACGCACCTCGGCGACGACCGATTCGGCCGCGCGCCCGACCGCCATCATCGACATGCCGCCGAACAGGAAGGGCAGAAGCCCCCCGAACAGCAGGCCGACCACGACGTAGGGGTTGGTCAGGTCGAAGGCGATCTGGCCCAGGCCGGCGAAGAAGGGATAGTCCGCCGGATTGGCCGAGAAGTAGCGCAGGTCCGAGGTGTAGGCCGCGAACAGCACCAGGGCGCCGAGGCCGGCCGAACCGATGGCGTAGCCCTTGGTCACCGCCTTGGTGGTGTTGCCGACCGCGTCCAGGGCGTCGGTCGAATGGCGGACCTCCGAAGGCAGGCCCGCCATTTCGGCGATACCGCCGGCGTTGTCGGTGACGGGACCGAAGGCGTCCAGCGCCACGATCATGCCCGCGACGCCCAGCATGGTGGTCGTGGCGATGGCGATGCCGAACAGGCCGGCCAGCTGGAAGCTGGCGACGATGCCCACGATGATCGTCAGGGCCGGCAGGGCGGTCGACTCCAGCGAGACGGCCAGGCCCTGGATGACATTGGTGCCGTGGCCCGAGACCGAGGCGTTGGCCACCGACCGCACCGGACGGAAGTTGGAGCCGGTGTAGTATTCGGTGATGACCACGATGGCGGCGGTGACCAGAAGGCCGATCAGCCCCGACCAGAACAGGTTCATCGGCTGGATCTCCAGCCCGCCCGTGGTCACGACCGGGCCGGTGACCAACTGGTTGATGATCCACCAGACGGCGACGACCGACAGGACGCCGGTGACGATCAGGCCCTGGTAGAGCGCGCCCATGATGTTGTTGGACTTGCCCAGCCGCACGAAGAAGCTGCCGATGATGGAGGTGACGATGCAGACGCCGCAGATCGCCAGCGGCAGGATCATCATCACGTCGACATAGGGCTGGCCGCGGAAGAAGATCGCCGCCAGCACCATGGTCGCCACCGTCGTCACCGCATAGGTCTCGAACAGGTCGGCGGCCATGCCGGCGCAGTCGCCGACGTTGTCGCCCACATTGTCGGCGATGGTCGCGGCGTTCCTGGGATCGTCCTCGGGAATGCCGGCCTCGACCTTGCCCACCATGTCGCCGCCCACGTCGGCGCCCTTGGTGAAGATGCCGCCGCCCAGACGCGCGAAGATGGAGATCAGCGAGGCGCCGAAGCCCAGGGCGACCAGGCCGTCGACCACCTCGCGGCTGGTCGATTCAAGACCCAGGTGCTGCGTCAGGACGATGTAGTAGCCCGACACGCCGATCAGGGCGCCGCCGGCGACGAACATGCCGGTGATGGCGCCGGATCGGAACGCCAGGTTCAGGCCCTTGGCCAGCCCCTCGGACGCCGCCTGGGCGGTGCGGACGTTGGCGCGCACCGAGATCAGCATGCCCGCATAGCCCGCCGCGCCGGACAGGACGGCGCCGATCAGGAAGCCGATCGCCGCATAGGGGCCGATCAGGAAGTAGGCGGCGATCAGGATCACGATCCCGACGGCGCCGATGGTGGTGTACTGCCGCCGGAGATAGGCCGAGGCCCCTTCCTGGATGGCGGCGGCGATTTCTCGCATCTTGTCGTTGCCGGTGCTCGCCTTGAGCAACGCGCCGGTCTGGATGGCGCCGTAAAGCACCCCCAGCACGCCCGCCGCGAAGGCCAGCGATAGATAGATCGTCATTGGCGTTTCCAAGCCCTTGCAAAAGTGAGGCGCGCGGACCCTTGGCGCGGCGGGCGTTTCGCCTCTATCCGCCTTCCGGTCCCCCCGAGCGCGGCGGACGCACGATCGCGTCCTCTTGGGAATTGCGGGAGCGAGCGTGTCACGGGCGTCGCGGTGACGCAACCGTGATCGGCGACTTCAGCGGGCGGTCGGCATGCCGGAGCGGCGGCGGGGATTCTGGGCGATGATCTCGACGCGGGCGATGGAGCCCCGGCCGGAGATGGCGTTCCCGGCGGCGACCAGGGCGGCCTGGATGCGGGCCTCGTCCAGACGGGTCCAGTCGCCAGGCACGGTGAAGGGCGTGCGGTGGGCCGCCTTGACCAGGGCGTCGCGGAAGAAGGGCTCCTTGGCGCGCATCTGCTCCACGGTCTTGCCGCCGCCCAGATGCAGGCGCAGCGAGACGAAGACGTAGTTGCGCAGGCGGCCGCCGTCGATGACCGGCAGGCCGACGCCGGCGATGCCCAGCGCCGGGGCCGCGGCGGCCGGCCTGTCGCTGGCGGCGACGGGCGCTGCGGCGGCGCCCGCGAGCGCGACGGTTCCGGCGGTGAGCAGCGAGCGGCGGTCCATCAGGCCTTGTCGCCGAACCGGGTTAGGATTCCCTTGCCGGCGACGATGACGGCGGAGGGGGAGGACGCCCGGGAACCGGATCAGCCGTGGGTCCAGCCGGCGCGGTCCAGGATGACGGGCTGGCCGGCGTGGACGACCTGGAGGCCCGCGCCCGCCCTCGCCTCGCCCACCCGGGTCAGGCGCAGCAGGCGGCGTTCAGCCTCGCGGCGCAGGGCCTCCTCGTGGCGCGGGTGGGCGGTGAAGGCGATCTCATAGTCGTCGCCGCCGGTGGCGAGGTCCACCAGCGCCGCCTGGGGATCGACGCGGCCGTCGAACCAGGCCTGGGCGGCGGCCGACAGCGGCAGGACGTTGAGGTTCAGCGTCAGGCCCACGCCGCTGGCCTCGGCGATATGGGCCAGGTCGGCGGCCAGGCCGTCGGACACGTCCACGGCGGCGCTGGCGTAGTCGCGGACGACGTCGGCGAAATCCAGGCGCGGCATGGGGGTGCGGTAGTGGGTCGTGAGCGCTTCGATCCGGTCCGGCTCCAGCGCCAGTTCGCCGCGCGCTGCGCGCAGGCCCAGGCGGCCGTCGCCGATAGTCCCCGTGACGAAGACCAGGTCGCCCGGCTGGGCCCCGGCGCGGCCGACGGCGCGGTCCCTGGGCGTCCAGCCCAGGGCGGTCAGGGAGAAGAAGGCCGGGCCGGGCGTGGAGACCGTGTCGCCGCCCAGCAGGTGGACGCCGAAGGTCGCCTGGTCGGCGGCCAGGCCTGCGGCGAAGGCCTGACGCTCCGGCCAGCCGCAGCGTTCGGACCAACAGCAGGCCAGCAGATAGCCGAACGGCTCCGCCCCCTTGGCGGCCAGGTCCGACAGGTTCACCCGCAGCAGCTTCATCGCCACCGTGTCCAGCGGGTCGTCGGGCAGGAAGTGGACGCCCTCGACCACGGCGTCCTTGGTCAGCACCAGGTCGAAGCCGGGGCGGGACGGCAGGACGGCGACATCGTCCTTCAGCCCCCTGCCCCACTCGGGATGGGCCAGCGGCGCCAGCAGCTTGTGGATCGTCTCGAACTCGCCGGCGACGTCCAGCGCCGGCATCAGGGGCGGGCGTCCCGCGCCACGCCGTCCAGGGCCGCATTGACGAAGCGCGCCTCGGCGTCGTCGAAGAAGGCCTTGGCCAGCTCGACATATTCGTCGATCACCACCTCGCGCGGGGTGTCGGGCTGCTTCAGCAGCTCCCAGGCGCCCGAGCGCAGCAGGGCGCGCAGGGTCGCGTCGATCCGCTCCAGGCGCCAATTGGCGGCCAGGCGCTTGGTGATGGCGGCGTCGATCTCGCGCTGGTTCTCGACCACGCCGCGAACGACATCGGCGAAATAGGCCTCGTCCGCCTCGGCCAGGGGCTCGCCCTCGATGTCGGCGTCGAAACGGAAGTTCGAGAATTCGGTGATGACCGTCTCCACGCCCGCGCCGGCCAGCTCCATCTGATACAGGGCCTGGACGGCGGCCAGGCGCGCCACGGTGCGGGCGCGGCGCTGGCGCGAGGACAGCTGCGGCTCGGCGCGCTGCTTGTCGGCCTCGGCCAACTGTTCGAGGACGGATTTCAGGCTGTTCGGTTCAGTCATGAGCCGAGCCCTACGCGCAACCGCTTCCTCAAGGCAATGAGGTCCAGGCAGGCTTTCGCCGCGCCGCCGCCCTTGTCGCCCTCGGACAGGCGCGCGCGGGCCCAGGCCTGGTCCTCGTCCTCGGTCGTCAGGACGCCGTTGCCGATGGCGACGCCCTTCAGGCCCAGCGCCATGATCCCGGCGGCCGACTGGTCCGAGACGATCTCGAAATGATAGGTCTCGCCGCGGATGACGCAGCCGAGCGCGACATAGCCGTCGTAGCGCGGCGCGGTCGGATAGCGGCCGGCCTCCTCGGCCATGGCGATGGCGGGCGGCACCTCCAGGGCGCCGGGCACGGTGACGACATCGAAGTCGGCGCCCTGGGCCTTCAGCGTCTCCTTGGCGCCTTCCAGCAGGGCGTCGGCCAGGTCGTCGTAGAAGCGGGCCTCGACGATCAGGATGCGGGGGGCGTTGGTCACTTCTGGTCTTCTCCGTCCATGTCGCGCCAGCCGACGATGCGCAGGCCGTAGCCCTCGATGGCGGTGGGTTCGGGGCGGGTGGAGCTCATCACGATCATGTCGCGCACGCCAAGATCCAGCAGGATCTGGGCGCCGACGCCGTAAGCCTTCAGCGAGCGGTCCAGCGCCTCGGGCTTGGCCACGCCGGACAGGCGCTCGGCCAGAGAGGTCAGGCCGGGATCGCGCAGGAAGACGACGACGCCCGCGCCGTCATGGTCCGCGATCTGGCGCAGAGCCTTGGGCACATAGTCCTGGCGGCGCTCCACATGGCCCAGCAGGTCGCAGGCGAAGTCCACCTGGTGCATGCGGACCAGGGTGGGCTTGGTCGGGTCGATCTTGCCGTGGACCAGGGCGACATGCTCGGCGCCCTCGATGGTGTTCTTGTAGAGCATCAGCCGGAACGGGCCGCCGTGGACGCTGTCGAACGGGGTCTCCATCACGCGCTCGACGAAACGCTCGGTGCGGCGGCGATAGGCGATCAGGTCGGCGATGGTGCCGATCTTGATTCCGTGGAGCTGGCCGAAGGCGATGAGGTCCGGCAGGCGGGCCATGGAGCCGTCGTCGTTCATGACCTCGCAGATGACGCCGGCGGGGGCGAGACCCGCCATGCGGCTGATGTCCACGGCCGCCTCGGTGTGGCCGGTGCGGACCAGGACGCCGCCGTCGCGCGCGACCAGCGGGAAGACGTGGCCCGGCGAGACGATGTCGTCGGCGCCGCGGTTCGGATCGACCGCCACCTGGACGGTGCGGGCCCGGTCGGCGGCGGAGATGCCGGTGCTGATGCCCTCGGCCGCCTCGATCGAGACGGTGAAGGCCGTGCCCATGCCGCTGCGGTTCTCGGACGCCATCGGCGGCAGGCGCAGCTGGCGCGCACGCTCGGCGGTGATGGCCAGGCAGATCAGCCCCCGGCCGTGCTTGGCCATGAAGTTGATCTGGTCCGGGGTCGCGAACTGGGCGGGGATGATGATGTCCCCCTCGTTCTCGCGGTCCTCGGCGTCGACCAGGATGTAGGGACGGCCGTTGCGGGCGTCCTCAAGGATGTCCTCGATGGGACTGATGGGGCTGTCGTTCATATTGGCGGCTGCTGATTGCATTTACGCGGTCTCCTGCCACCGCGCGAGGTAACGCGCCAGCATGTCGATCTCCAGATTGACCGCATCGCCCGGATTCAGACGCCCCAGAGTCGTGGCCTCCCAGGTGTGCGGAATGATGTTCAGCGAAAAGACGCGGCCGTCCACGGCGTTCACCGTCAGGGACACGCCGTCCACGGTGATCGAGCCCTTGGCGGCGATATAGCGGTGCAGCGGCGCCGGGGCCTCGACCTCGATGCGATGCGAGCCGCCCTCGGGCGTGATCGAGACGATCTGGCCCAGGCCGTCGACGTGGCCCGAGACGACATGGCCGCCCATCTCGTCGCCCAGTTTCGCGGCGCGCTCCAGATTGACGCCGTCTCCGGCCTTCCAGCGGCCCAGGTTGGTCTTGGACAGGGTTTCGTTCGACACCTCGACGGCGAACCAGCCGGCGCCCTTCTCCACGACGGTCAGGCAGCAGCCCGCATGGCTGATGGAGGCGCCCAGGTCGATGCCGGCCGTGTCCCAGGCGGTCTCGATCTCGTAGCGGCGGTCGCGCTCGGTCTCGCGGACGTCGCGGACGCGGCCGATGTCGGTGACGATGCCGGTGAACATGGAAGGCGGCCTAAGCGGAACAGAGTCTGAAGGATCTGGGTCTGAAGGGTCTGGATCGGCGGCGTCAGGGGCGCGCATAGCGCTCCCACAGGTCGTCCCCGACGGGCTCGACGCCCAGACGACGGAACTTGGGGGCGTCGGCCAGCTTTGCAAGCGCCAGGGCCGCGACGCAGGGCCGCCCCTCCCCGCCCAGCAGGATCGGGGCGCGGAACCACTCCAGCCGATCCACCGCCCCGGCCCGGAGGAAGGACGCCGCGACCTGGCCGCCGCCTTCGATCAGGACGGAGCCGACGCCGGCGGTTTTCAGGGCGGCGAGCACGGCGGGAATGGACGGGCGGCCGTGCTCGGCCTCGACCCGGCGGACCTGGGCGCCGCCGACGGGCGCAGGCGCGACGGCGGTCAGGATCAGGGTGTTCTCGCCGGCCAGTCTGGCGGCGGGCGGTGTACGCAGGCGGCTGTCCAGCACGACGCGCAACGGTTGATCGACAGGGCGTCCCGGCAGGCGGGCGGTCAAGTCGGGGTCGTCCTTCAGCACCGTCTCGACCCCGACCAGGATGGCGTCGTGGGCGGCGCGCAGGCGGTGGCCCTCCAGCCGCGCCGCCTCGCCGGTGATCCAGCGGCTTTCGCCCGAGGCGGTCGCGATGCGGCCGTCCAGCGAGGTGGCCAGCTTCAGGGTGACCTTCATTCCTCGGCGCCGGGCTCGCCGAAGCCTTCGGCGCCCAGGAATTTGGCGAAATCCGAGGTGTGGCGGAAATCCTTGTAGACCGAGGCGTAGCGGACGTAGGCCACCTCATCGACGCCCTTGAGCGCCTTCATGATGAAGTCGCCGACGACGCTGGAGGCGATCTCGGTCTCGCCCAGGCTCTCGAGTTGGCGAACGATGCGGTTGACCATCTGCTCGATCTGCTCGGGCTGGACGGGACGCTTCCTCAGCGCCACCCCCAGGGAGCGTTCCAGCTTGTCGCGGTCGAAGGGGGTGCGGCGGCCGTTGCGCTTGAGGATGACCAGTTCGCGCAGCTGCACCCGCTCGAAGGTGGTGAAGCGCCCGTTGCAGTTCGGACAGGACCGGCGGCGTCGGATGGCCGAGCCGTCGTCGGACGGCCGGCTGTCCTTCACCTGGGTGTCCGGATGGCCGCAGAAGGGGCACTTCATCGGTCAGCTCATTGGTAGATGGGGAAGCGGTGCGTCAGCTCGCGCACCTGCGCCGCCACGCCCGCGACCACGGCCGGATCGGCCTCGTCTCCGCCGTTCATCGAGGAGACGACGTCGGCGATCCAGTGGCCGATCTGCTGGAACTCCGCCTCGCCGAAGCCGCGCGTCGTGCCGGCCGGCGTGCCCAGGCGCACGCCCGAGGTCACGGTGAAGGGCGCGGTGTCGAACGGCACGCCGTTCTTGTTGCAGGTCATCAGCGCCTTTTCGAGCTGGTGCTCGGTCGCCTTGCCGGTCACGCCCTTGGGACGCAGGTCGACCAGCGCCAAGTGGCTGTCGGTGCCGCCCGAGACGATGGCCAGGCCGCGTTCGACCAGCACGGCGGCCAGCGCCTGGGCGTTCTTGACCACCTGTTGGGCGTAGAGCTTGAACTCGGGCTTCAGCGCCTCGCCGAAGGCCACGGCCTTGGCGGCGATGACGTGCTCCAGCGGGCCGCCTTGCAGGCCGGGGAAGACGGCCGAGTTGATCTTCTTGCCCAGGTCGACGTCGTTGGACAGGATCATGCCGCCGCGCGGGCCGCGCAGGGTCTTGTGCGTGGTGGTGGTGACGACGTGGGCGTGCGGGATCGGGTCGGGATAGACCCCGCCCGCGATCAGACCGGCGTAGTGGGCCATGTCGACCATCAGATAGGCGCCGACGCTGTCGGCGATCTCGCGGAAGCGCTTGAAGTCGATGTGGCGGCTGTAGGCGCTGGCGCCGGCCAGGATCAGCCTGGGCTTCTCGCGCTCGGCCATCTCGGCGACGTGGTCATAGTCGATCAGGTGATTGTCCTCGCGGACCTTGTAGGTCACGGGGCGGAACCACTTGCCCGACTGGTTGGCGGGCGAACCGTGCGTCAGGTGGCCGCCGCAGGCCAGGTCCATGCCTAGGAAGGTGTCGCCGGGCTGCAGCAGGGTGAAAAAGACCGCCTGGTTGGCCTGGGCGCCCGAGTGCGGCTGGACGTTGGCGAAGGCGGCGCCGAACAGCTTCTTGGCCCGCTCGCGCGCTAGGTCCTCGGTGATGTCGACGTATTCGCAGCCGCCGTAGTAGCGGCGGCCCGGGTAGCCCTCGGCGTATTTGTTCGTCAGGACAGAGCCTTGCGCGTCCAGCACCGCCTGGGAGACGATGTTCTCGGAGGCGATCAGCTCGATCTGCTCCCGCTGACGGCCCAGCTCGCCCTGGATGCCCTTGAAGACGTCCGGATCGGCGTCGGCGAGCGTCTTGGTGAAATAGGCGTCGTGGGTGAAGGCCGTCACGCTGAAATCCCCGTAGATCAGAAGGCCGCCTATCTAGGCCCCGGCGGAGATAACCACAACATGTTGTGGTGAGGCGCGACCCTGTCTCCTCCCCATGCAATGGGGAGGTGGCTCGCAGCGCAGCGGAGAGACGGAGGGGTTCTTTGCGTCCGCTCGAGCGCCGGAGTCGCTTCAAGAGCCCCTCCACCGCTGCGCGGTCCCCCTACCCACTGCGTGGGGAGGAGACGGTCAGGCTTGGCTGAGGACGCGCTTCAGCTTAGCGAGGGCGACGCGTTCGACGGCCTTGGGCTCATGGGCGGGGCCAAGGGCGCTGACCTCACGGCCGGTGGCGACGTGGATGGCCGAGCATTTGACGTAGGCGCCGTTTCGGACGAACTCGACGATCACCTCGCCGAGATCGTCGGCTGTCATGCGGCGACCGGACGGCGCGCCACGTTGCAGTGGGCGAACAGGCGGTCCATCGCCTGGACCAGATGATCCATCATCGCGTCGTCGTGGTCCGGAGACGGGGTGAAACGCAGCCGCTCCGTCCCCTTCGGCACGGTCGGATAGTTGATCGGCTGGACGTAGACGCCGAAGTCCTCCAGCAGCATGTCCGAGATCATCTTGCAGTGGACCGGATCGCCGACCAGCACGGGGACGATGTGGCTTTCGGACGGCATGACCGGCAGGCCGGCGGCCTCGAACCGGGCCTTCAGCGTGGCGGCGCGCTCCTGGTGCTTCTCGCGCAGCTCCGGATGGGCCTTCAGATGGCGCACCGAGGCCAGGGCCCCGGCGGTCAGGGCCGGCGGCAGGCTGGTGGTGAAGATGAAGCCCGAGGCCCAGCTGCGCACCGCGTCCACGATCACGGCGTCGGCGGCGATATAGCCGCCCATCACGCCGATGGCCTTGCCCAGGGTGCATTCGATGATGTCGATCTGGTCCAGGACGCCGTCGCGCTCGGCCACGCCCGCGCCGGTCTGGCCGTACAGGCCTACGGCGTGGACCTCGTCGAGGTAGGTCAGGGCGCCGTACTTCCTGGCCAGGGCGATCGTGCCCTTCAGGTCGGCGATGTCGCCGTCCATCGAATAGACGCTCTCGAAGGCGATCAGCTTGGGCGCGGCGGCCGGCGCGTCGGCCAGCAGGGCCTCCAGGTGCGCCAGGTCGTTGTGCTTGAACACGTGCCGCTCGCCGCCGCCGTGGCGGATGCCGGCGATCATCGAGGCGTGGTTCAGCGAATCGGAGAAGGTGATGAGGCCCGGCAGGATCCTCTGCAGCACCGACAGCGTCGCCTCATTGCCGACATAGCCCGAGGTGAACAGAAGCGCCGCCTCCTTCCGGTGCCAGGCGGCCAGCTCGGCCTCCAGGTCGACGGCCGGGCGGGTGGTGCCGGAGATGTTGCGGGTGCCGCCGGCGCCGGCGCCCATCTCGTCCACCGCCCTGTGCATGGCGTCCAGCACGGCCGGATGCTGGCCCATGCCGAGGTAGTCGTTGGAGCACCAGATCACGACATCCTGTTCGGAGCCGTCTTCGCGCCGGCGCGTGGCGCGCGGGAACTGGCCGCGGACCCGCTTCAGGTCGGCGAAGACGCGGTAGCGGCCCTCGCTGCGGACCTGCTCCACGGAGTTCTGAAAGGCGGCCTTATAGTCGAACAAGAGACGCGGTCTTTCGCTTATGGCGTGTCTGCGGCGTATTTGCGCGCCTCGCAGGGGCTTGTCCATGTCTCGCGCATGGACAAAACGCCCCAAACCCTTAATTGATAACGGTTCTCAGTAGCGCAACAAAGCAAGAGGCAAAGCGCCTCACCTGCCCGTCCTCCTTGTTCGCGGCGTGGCCGACATAGAGGAAATCGCCCCCGGACCCCGCTCTCGGGATGGGAGCAGCCGAGCCGTTTCGAACCGCTTCGAAGCACAGCGCGAGAAGGGACAGAGACGAAGGGGTTGTCAGTCCAGCGTCACGCGACGGGCGCCCGCCGGGATGGTCAGTTCATCGACGGACCATCGCGCCTCGCGGCCGTCGATCCGAACCCGCTCCGGACGCTCCCCCCCCGCGCGCCATTGCAGCACGAAGCCGCCCGGCGGTCGGGCTCCGGCGTCCAGGGTGAGGACATAGCCCCTTCCCGCCTTGCGATAGGCGTAGGTCAGCGGGCCGTAGGCGGTGCGCAGATCGCGGACGCCGATCCCCTCCTCCGCGTCCAGCCACGCCTGTGGGACGCCGCCGGCGAGGACCAGGGCGTGATCGCGGTCGCGCTCATAGGCGAACAGGTCCAGGGCCGAACGGATGTAGTCCGAACTGATCCAGGCGTGCGGCATATCGCCGATGAAGCGCGGTTCGCGCCTGTCGCGCCCCACGACCTCGGCCCAGCCGTTCCAGGCCGCGGGCCGGCGGTCGGCCATGAAGAAGTCCACCGCCTGGAGCGCACGCTCCTTCCAGCCCAGGCGCACGAAGGCCCCGACCGTGCGCCATTCGTAGGGGGTGTAGTCCTGCCACGGGGTGCGGTTGTGCAGCCGGTCCTGGAAATTCTCCCAATAGCGGTCGAAGGTTCGGGCCAGCAGGTCCGGCGGCAGAGCGTCCATCTCGCCCGCCGGCGACAGGGCGATGGTGGTCGAGGTGGCGTCGAAGTCGCCCCGGTCGGCGGCGCCGGCGATCCAGTCGATGCCGTGGTGGGCCGCCGTCGCCTCGATCGAGGCCCGGATGTCGGCCGCGAACTGATCGCGCGCGGCGGCGTAGCGGGCGGCCGCCTCTGCGTCGCCCAGGGTCTCGGCGATGAAGACGGCGTCCTTGTAGCCGAGCAGGCCCCAGAAATCGTCCCAGTAGGAATAGGCCGCCTTGTCCGAATAGCCCTCGTGGCTGATCGTGGGGGGCAGCAGGCCATAGAGATGGCGGGTCTCCGGCGTCTGGAACTCCGCCGTGCGCGTCGAGGCCCGCAGCGTGTCCATATAGCCGATCGCCTTCTGCACCTGCGGCCAGACCTGGCGCAGCAGGGCCTCGTCGCGGGTGTAGCGATAGGTCTCGGCGGCCAGGAAGACGAATTCGCCGTGGCTGTCGTTCTCGGGAACCGGATCGGCGCCGCGCGCGTCGACGCAGCACGGGACCTTGCCGTTGTCGAAGACGAAGGGCGCGTACCAACGCAGGTAGTCGGCGGAATGCTCGGCCAGGCCGACGCGGTTCAGCCCCTCGGCCATCATCGCGCCGTCGCGGATCCAGGAGCGGTTGTAGCTGCGGGTGCCGGGCTGGAGGACAGGCCCCTGGCGCGACATCAGCATATGGGCGACGGACGAGCGCAGCACGTCCTCGATCCTCTGGGCGGCCGGGGGCAGGGTCAGGTCGAAGCGGTCCAGCTTGCCGCGCCATTCTCGGGCCAGATCCGATTGCGCCTGGTCCAGCAGGGCGACGGCGTTCTCCGGCTCCGGCCGCGGCGCGGCGCCGGACAGCGGGCTCATGAAGCCGAAGGTGCGGGTCTCTCCAGGCTGGAGCGTCACATCGTAAAGAAGCGCTCCGGCGGGCAGGTCCGCAGCGTCGGATTCGACCAGGCGCTGGTCGGGCGGCCGCCGCGCGCCGGGCAGGACCAGCGACTGCGGGTCGGCCCCCGCGTCGAAGGTCGCCGCCGCCACGGCGTCGGGCGGGACCAGCGGATGGACGCGGATCGCGTCGTTCAGCACCAGGCTGGCGCCGTTCCAATCGATCTGCTGGATCGGCGCGACCCCGCCGGGGATAGCCAGGAATTGCTCCGGCCCGTTGACCTGGAACGGCCGCGCGGCCAGCGCCAGGGTCACGGTGATCGGCCGTCGCGCCGTGTTGGTCAGATCGTAGCGGGCCCACAGCCGCGCCTGTTCCGGGGTCCCGTCGGCAAAACCGGTGATCTTCAGCGTCCAGTCGTCGTGCGACCACTTCACCCACGGTATGGGCAGATCGTCGTCCTGCAGCCCCTGCTCGATGTTCACGTCGGCCCAGGTGACCAGGCGGCCGTTGTCGACGACGAAGGGTTCGAGGGTCGGGCCGGCGCGACGCAGCTCGATGGCGCCGTCCTCGCCGATCAGGCCGCTCTCCCCGCCCCCGTCGACGCCGACCAGGGTCCAGTAGGGCTGCTCGCCGAAGAAGCCGCGCGGATAGAGGCCGCGCGGGCTTTCCTTCGCCACCGCTTCGACGAAGGCCGTGGCGTCCTCGCCGAAGGCCAGGGGCTCGATCTCGATTTCGTTCAGGGCGTAGGTCTCGGCCTGGGCGACGCCCAGCCGCTGGCCTGCGCCGGACGAGCCGACGACATCGGCGCTGGGCGCGGGCCTGAGCAATTCCAGCCGCAGCCAGCGGGCGCTGGCCTCGGGCGTCCGCAGCCAGTCGACGCCGCCGTTTCCGCCGCGCACCCGGGCCAGGTCGCGCCATTCCCGTCCGTCGTCGGACGCCGAAATGCGATAGTCGGCCGCCGCGCCGCGCTCGCCCCAGCGCAGGGTCAGGCCGCCGAACTCCCGTTCGTAGCCCAGGTCCAGGGTCAGGACCGGCGCGCCGGAGACCGGCGGCGTCCAGGCGGTCTCGAGGTCCAGGTCCACGGCGCGGGCGGCGTTCGGAGACGCGGCGTCGTCGCTGGCGGTCGGCTGCGGCGGAACGGTTGGGGGAACCGGCAGGTCGCGGACGGCGAGTTCGTCGATCTCTATGAATCCCCGGCCGCCCTCGGCCGCGACGACGACGAATTCGACGCGCTCGGCGCGGCGCAATTCGGTCTCGGGGCTCGGGCCCCAGGCCTTGGAGACCTGGCGGCGCTTGATGACGAACCGGGTCCAGCCGTCGGGGAAGTCGTAGCGGGCGGTCTGTTTCCACCAGACGTTCTCGGCCGCCGCGTCGGTCAGCTTGACCTCGAAGGTGTTGGTCGGCCCGGCGCCGCGCACCCAGAAGCTGATCTCGTAGTTGTCGGGCAGGTCGAAGGGCAGCGGCCGGCTGGCGACCGCATAGCCGGCCTTGCCGTTGAAGTCGTAGGCCAGGCGGACGGCGCGTCCCTCATGCCCGGCGACGGCGGAAACCTCGGCCGAAACGTCGGTGGAGGCGCTGGCCTCCCACCGCGCCGCATCGTCCATGCTGTCCAGCACCCGCGTCTCCTGGGCGGCGGCCGGCGCCGCGAGGGCCAGGACAGCGGCGGCGAGGAGGATCGAGCGCATCCTCATCCCTTCACGCTGCCCGCCAGCATGCCGCGGATGTAATAGCGTTGCAGGGCCAGGAAGAGGATCAGCACGGGGGCCACGGTGACGACGGCGCCGGCCATCATCAGCTCGATGTCCTGCACATGCTCGCGCGACAGGGCCGCCAGGGCGACCGGCAGGGTGTAGTTGGACTGGTCCGTCAGGATGATGAGCGGCCACAGGAAGTCGTTCCAGCTGCCCAGGAAGACGAACAGGCCCAGGGTGACGATGATCGGCTGGAGCGTCGGCAGCACCACCCGGCGGAAGATCTGACCCTCGCTGGCGCCGTCGATGCGCGCGGCCTCCAGCATTTCGTCAGGGATGCTGAGCGCGTACTGGCGCACCAGGAACAGGCCGAAGATGGACGCCAGCCACGGCACCAGCGCCCCGGCGTAGGTGTTCACCAGCCCCATCCCCTTCAGCATCAGGAACAGCGGCAGGGTGCCGATCTGGGCCGGCACGACCAGGGCGGCGACCAGGAACTGGAACAGTCGCTCACGCCCCCGGAAGCGCAGCTTGGCGAAGGCGTATCCGGCCGGAACCGTGAATCCCAGGGCCAGGATGGTCGCCAGGGTCGCCAGGGCGAAACTGTTCCAAAGATACCGCCCCATGCCCTGGTTCAGGAACAGGTCGCGATAGTGCTCCAGCGTCCACCGCGTCGGCAACAGCGGCGGCGGGAAGCTGGCCGCCTCCCCCGTCGACATGAAGCTGACCGACAGCATCCAGGCCAGCGGGAACAGCACCACCACGGCGACGACGGCGACCGCCAGGTTCAGCAGGATCGCGCGGGCCTTCATTGATACGCCCCCAGCCGACGCGCGACCGCCAGTTGGACCAGGGTGATCGCCAGGATGCACAGGAACAGGATGAAGGCCACGGCGCTGGCGGAGCCCAGGTTCCACCATTTGAAGCCTTCCTCGTACATGAAGTACAGCACCGTCACCGTGCTCTGCGCCGGTCCGCCCTGGGTCATGACGTAGGGCTCGGCGAACAACTGGAAGAAGCTGGCGACCGAGATGATCGAGACCAGCAGCAGGGTGGGCGCGATGGCCGGCAGGGTGACGTGCCGGAACTGCCGCCACGGCCCGGCGCCTTCGATGCGCGCCGCCTCATAGAGGTCGTCGGGCACGGTCTGGAGCACCGCCAGGAAGATCAGCATGTTGTAGCCGAAGATCTTCCACACCACGAACATCAGGATGGCGGGGATGGAGGTCGAGGGCTGGCCCAGCCAGTCCACCGCCGGCAGGCCGACGCTCTCCAGCCCCCAGTTGATGACGCCATAGCGGGTGTGCAGCAGGTATCGCCACACCACGGCGGTGGCGACCAGGGTGGTGACATAGGGGGCGAAGAACATCACCCGCCAAATCGGCCGCCACTTCACCACGCGCGCGTTCAGGATGACGGCCGCCGCCAGCGACGCCGCGATCGACAGCGGCACGCCCAGCACGGCGAACCACAGGGTGTTTCGCATCGCGCCCCAGAACAGCGGATTGGTCAGCAGCCGCTCGTAGTTCTGCAAGCCGACGAAGCGCAGATTCTCCAGGTTCGCCAGGGCGTAGATGTCGAAGTCCGTCAGGCTGAGCGCCAGGGCCGCCATCACCGGGATGCAGAAGAACAGGCCGATGGCCAGAAGGGCGGGCGCGACAAAACCCCAGGCGGCGCGTTCGCGGGCGCCGACGCCCCGTCCGGGCCGCGCGCGCGCCAGGGTCGGGTCGGCGACGGTCACAGCGCCCTCCCCTGGTCCAGCATCCAGCGGCGCTTCTCCAGCAGCCGATCGGCGCGGCGGTCAATCTCGGCGGCGGCCGTCTCGGGCGTGAACTGGCCGCGGACCATGCGTTCGGCGACGATCTGCATCTCGGTGACGATCCGCTCCCATTCCGGGACCTTCGGTACGGTCCTGGCGCGTTCCAGTTGCCCCCGGAAGGGCGCCAGCATCGGATCGCGCTCGACCCCGGCGATGGGCCAGGCGCTCTGGCGCGCCGGCAGGTCGCCGACGATGCGGTTGAAGCGGGCCTGCACCTGCGGCTCGGACAGGTATCGCACCAGCGCCCAGGCCGCCTCCTGGTGCGGCGAGGAAGAGAAGACCGCCAGACTGGACCCGCCCGGCGCGGAAGCGCCCGGGCCATCCGGCCCCGGCACGCCGGCGGTGGCCCAGTTCGGCTGGAACGACGCCGGCAGCCGGGTGCGGAAGTCGCCGACGCTCCAGGGGCCGGAGAAGTAGAAGCTGAAATAGCCGCGCGCGAACTCGGTCCAGACGTTGGAGATCTGCGTCGCCGAGGCGACCGGCGCCAACCCCTCGTCGAACAGGCTCCTGTAGAAGGCCAGGGCCGCGACGAAGCCGGGGCTGGAGAAGTTCCCCCTGGTCCCTTCGTCCTTCAGCAGAGGCTCGTCGATCTGAAGGCCGAAGGTCAGAAGCTGCTCGAACTCGTTGAGCGGCAACAGGATCGCGAAGTTTCCCCTGCCCGCCACACGCTTGACCGCGTGCATCGCCCGCTTCCATTCGGCCCAGTCCCGGGGCGGCGTGTCGAAGCCGGCGCGGCGCAGCAGATCGGTGCGATAGAAGATCAGCCGGGTGTCGACATACCAGGGCGTCGCCATGGCCCGACCGGCGATCTCGTTCGTCTCCAGCACCGCCGGGAACTGGTCGGTCAGCAGGCCGGCGGCCTGGGGCGGCGTGGGCGACAGGGCCCCGATGGCGGTCAGCTCCGACACCCAGGTGTTGCCGATCTGGCTGACGTCCGGCAGCGACGATCCGGCGTAGGCAGTCAGCAGTTTCTCGTGTGCGGCCGTCCACGGCAGGGCCTGGACCTGAACCCGGACGCCCGGATTGCGGCGCTCGAACTCGGGCGTCAGCTGGCCGACCGTCCCGCCTTCGTTGCCCATGGCCCAGAAGCGGAGCACGGTCTCGCCCCGGCGGCGCGGGGTGCAGGCGGCGGCGGCCCCGCCGGCCAGCAGCCCAAGCGCGCTTCGCCTGTGGGCCGAGGAGATCACGCCGACAGCCAGCCGCCGGTGAAGCCCGCCATCTCCAGCGCCTTTCGGATGTGCGGCTCGCCGCGCATGTAGCGCCAGACGAAGTCCGAGCGGTGGTTCTCGGTCATGATGACGATCGGCCCCTGGTCGATGCCCAGATAGTCGGTGTCGACCCAGCCAACGCCAGGGACAAGCCCCCCGTGCTGCAACGGGCCGGCGCGCTCCGTCAGCGTCGGGTTGAAGCTGTCGAGGAAGCCCCAGCGGGTGTAGATTCCCGCGCCGAACCGGCTCTTCATCGCCTTGATGCAGGGCACGACGATCTCGGGCGCGAAGGCGATGGAGCTGGCCGCCGCCGTCGGGGCGATGGTGCCGTCGTCGCGATCGCCGGGACCGCGCGCGGAATAGGAGAAGAACTCCCGCTCCACGCCATTGATCGTCTGGGTGAAGTCGCCGGGCCCGTCGCAGGCCGTCAGGCCCCAGGTCTCGGACGAATAGCCGGCCCACTGGCCGGGGTTGTCGTGGGCGTATTTCTGCTGGGCGTAGACGGCGCGGCGGCTGTTCTCGAAATAGTCGAGGTATTCGCCCATCTCCGCCGACTGGCCGCGCATCCAGGCGTCCTGGACGCCCCGGAAGTCGATGAACATGTGGCTGTACTGGTGACCGAAGATCGGCGCGAAGTTCAGATGCCAGCTGCCCCAGCGGTCGGTCCAGCTCTCGCTGTAGCTGGCGGCCCATTCGTGCCAGACGTTGACCGAGACGGGATGGGTCGGGCTGCCGATCGCCAGCAGCAGGACCAGCATGCCCTCGTTGTAGACGTTCCAGTCCGACGGGATGAAGCCGCTCTCGGGATGCCAGCCCATGGTGATGCGGTTCTCGCGCACCACGGCCCACGGCCATTCGATCCGCTCATAGATCGCCTGGACGCGCTGGCGGATCTCGACCTCGTCGGGATGAGCGCCGTCGAAATAGCGGGCGGCGAACAGCATGCCGCCGATCAGAAGCGCCGTGTCAACGGTTGACAATTCATTGGTCGCGTAGCGGTGGCCCGTCTCCATGTCGAGGAAATGGTAGAAGAACCCCTTGTGCCCGGCCGTGCCGGTCGGCTCCGGCCCCTGCGGCAGGCCGTGGAAGAAGCGGACGGTGGTCAGGGTGCGCTCGCGCGCCTCCTCGCGGCTCATCCAGCGCCGTTCGACGCCGATCGGCCAGCAGGTCAAGGCGAAGCCGACCGCCGCGATGGAGCAGAAGGACGGCGTCGGCCAGCGGTCGGGCGTCATGCCGGTGCGCCGGTCGGTGACATGCTCGAACCAGCGGAAGGTGCGCTCCTGAAGCTCGTCGATCTCGCGGTCCAGGCGCAGCGGCCGCCGGGCCGTGCCGTTGGCCGCGCCGGTCGTCGTCTGAGCCGCCATCACCGGTGTCCCCGCCGCCAGCGCCGCCGCGGCGGCCGTGGTCTGCAACAGGAAGGATCGGCGGTTCATGCGGCAATACTCGAAACTGAAAAAGAACGGCCGCCGACGCGGGGGCGCCGGCGGCCAGTGACCTCAGGGAGGATCAGAAGGCGTAGCGGGCGCCGATCTGGAAGGTCCGAGTCGGGAACAGGACCGTGCTCGGGCGGCCGAAGTTGGGATTGGGGCTGGAGGCGGAACCGGTCCCCCCGTCGAAGCCGCTGTAGTTCTTGAAGTTGAAGACGTTGATTGCGTCCACATAGACCTGCAGCTCGCCGGCGCCGCCGAAATCCAGGTTCTTCGTCAGACGAAGGTCCAGGTTGCGGTAGGCGAAGGCGTTCGGGATGAAGAAGTTCTCCTTCTCCGGATAGGCGCCGTAGGGCCGATAGTAGAAGGTCGAGCCCGTGCCGTCGAAGACATCGAACGGCGTACCCGATCCCAGGGTCAGGATGCCCGACAACTGGAAGTCCAGCGGCAAGTCGACGATGCCGTTGGCGACGATCCGATGCCGCTCGTCGTTGGCCGACGGCCGCATGGGCGAATCTTCGACCGAGAAGCAGTCGAAGCAGAAGTTGTCGTTGCCGCCGTTCTGCTCGGACTTCGACAGGGTATAGGCGATGTTCACGCCCCAGCCGGAATCGGAGGTGTAGGGCTTGTCGAGCTTGACGTAGAGCGCCCGGAACTCGCGTTCCTTGTGATGATCCGACACCAGATAGCTACGATAGGGGTTGCCGACGAGCGAGTTGCAGTACCCGCCGTTTTCGCCGAAGCCGTCGCCATCATTGCCATAGGTCGGTTCATGGCAGCGGTTCAGGTACTGCCAGGTGAACTCATTCTTGGTCTTACCGTAGGCCAGGGTGAATTCAGACTGCCAGTCGCCCAAGCGCTGACGCACGCCCAGGTTGACCTGATCGGTGCGAGGCGGTTCGAAGTCGTTCTTCAGCAGGAAGGCTTCGCCCTTGGCCGGAATATCATCCAGGATGACGTCCAGCCCCTCGGCCGTCATGTAGGAAGGATTCCACAGGATCGGATTTCCGGAACTGCCGTCCGCCACGCCGGGCGCGCCGCCGGTCGTCGAGAAGAAGACGTTCTGGGTATAATCGAACGGCTTGGCGATCTCGTCGAACGAGAAGTTGAACATGATGCGGTCGTAGTACCGGCCCGCGCCGCCGAAGATCACCGTGCCGCGATCGCCGAACACATCGTAGGAGAAGCCGATCCGCGGCTGGAAGGCCCCCGCGAACGGATCGCGATTGTCGCCGGTCGAGATGTAATCGTCGATGTTGAACCAGCTCGGCGCATAACCGGCCGCCTTGCCGTTGTCGGTGGAGGCGATCCACTGGTTGAGGCCGTCAACGACCGACTGCGGCGTAACGTAGTCGTTGTTGTTGGCGTTGTCCTCGTAGTCCCAACGGATGCCGAGGTTCAGCTCCAACTTGTCGGTTATCTGCCAATCGTCCTGGATGTAGAGGCCATAGACGTTGTTATCGAGATCGACAGTGGGGAACTTGTTGCCCAACTCGACGCGGTACGGCACGTCCGCGTCTCCACTCGCGACGCCGTCCAGGTCGTAATAGAATTGCGGATTCCGGCCGAATTCCTTGTCCACGACATAGTTCTGGCGAGAATATTTCACGCCCATCTTGATGGTGTGGAAGCCGTGCCACGCGATGTCGTTGAAGGTCAGGTCGTCGCGGAACGTCAGCGCCTTGTCCGTGATGTTCTGGCGGGTGTTGGCGCCGCCCAGATTGATGATCGACACCCCGCCGAACGGATCGTAGCCGGTCTCGAAGATGCGGTAGCTGGCGCCCGGGTCGTCGAAGTTCGCGGCGGTCGGATTGTAGTTGTAGTTGCGGTAGTCGACCGCGGCCTCGTTCAGGAAGCCGTTGCCCTGCCACTGGTAACGCAGGTTGGCGCTCTTGGTCGTCTGCTCCAGGCCGGTGGCGCGCTCGAACGAATTGGCGCCGCCGACGCCGGTGGTGTCGGCCTCGTCGCGATAGGTGACGCTGAAGTCGATCAGGTGACCTTCCGCCGGCTGGAAGCTCAGCTTGCCGAAGTAGAGGTCCTCCTCGAACGGCGTGGCGAAGGTGCCGATGTACTGGCCGAACCGCGACACGTATTCCGGATCCTGGCGGCCCAGATTGACCTGGGCGGCGCGGTTCTCCTCCTTGTGCTCATAGCTGGTGAAGAAGTGCAGCCGGTCCTGGATGATCGGCCCGCCGAGGGCGGCGCCGTACTGCTTGACCGTCAGGTCCGGCTTCTCGTCGCCGCGACGCTCTGAGAAGACATCCTGCGTCACCATGCTTTCGTCGCGATAGGTGCCGAACACCTCACCGTGGAATTCATTGGTGCCCGAGCGGGTCACGGCGGTGATGATGGCGGAGGACGCCTGTTCGTACTCGGCCTTGAAGTTCTGGCTGACGACGCGGAATTCCTGCACCGCCGCCTGCGGGAACGGGTTGCCGCGGCTGTCGTCCTGGCCGGCGATGCCGCCCGAGATGATGTTGGACTTCAGGCTGGCGCCGTCGATGAAGGCGTTCACCGACTCGGCGCGCTGGCCGCCGGCGGTGATGGTGACTTCCGCCTCGTTCTGCGACACCCGCACGCCGGGCGCCAAGGCGGCGAAGTTCAGGAAGTTGCGGTTGATCTGCGGCAGGGTCTGAATCTGCTGGGTGGTGACGTTGGTGGCGTTCTCGGGCGTGCGCACCTCGGTCAGGCGGCGGCCGGTGACCACGATGTCGCTGACCTGCGCCACGCCGCCGGCTTCGTCGGCCGGAGCGGCCGCGGCCACCGTCAGGTCCAGGCTGCCGACCTGTCCGACGCCGATGGAGACGACATCGCTGGCCGTCTCGTTGTCTGCGGTGGTGACCGTCACCTGATAGGTGCCGGGGCGCAGGCCCGACAGGGTGTAGCCGCCCTGGGCGTTCGCGGTGGTGCGGCTGGTGAAGCCGGTGTTGACGTCGCGCGCGACGACAAGGGCGCCGGCCTCGACATTGGCGCCGTCGGTGACGCTGCCCCGGATGGTCGAGGTCGCGACCTGGGCCGAAGCGGCGCCGGCGGACGCCATGGCGATGGCGAGCGCGGACGCGGCGGCGAGCGCCGCATGGCGCGTTTTGATCTTAAGCATCCTGATTAGTCCCCTCCTGAGCGGCTCGGCTGTCGGCGGCAACGCCCGCCCTGAGCCCGTGGTTCAACCCGGCGATTGGGTTCGCCGCGGCGGATTGACGCTCGACCAGGATCGGCCGAACGATTTCGCAGGCGGAATCCGCGTCCTGGGGCGCCGGCCCCGGCTGCGTCAGGCCGATCAGGCGTTCGACGCCCCGGCGGCCGATCTCCGCGATATTGACCTGCATGGTGGTGAGCGACGGGCGCACCAGCGCCGCGATCGGCACATCGTCGAAGCCGATCACCGCCACGTCCTCGGGGCAGCGCACGCCCTTGTCCTGGAGCGCCAGCAGGGCGCCGATGGCCATCATGTCGTTGGCGGCGAAGATGGCGTCGGGCCGGTCTTCCGACGCCAGCAGGCGCATCGCCGCCTGATGGCCCGAGGCCTGGGAGAAGTCGCCCTGGATCACGACCGGCGCCTGGTCGCCCAGGGCGGCGACGTAGCCGGCCTGGCGGGCCTCGGCCTCCATGTTGCCGGCCGGACCGCCGATGTGGGTGATGCGGCGGCGGCCCTGCGCCTTCAGGTGTTCGACCGCCGCGACCGCGCCGCCGTGGTTATCGATGACGATGGCCGGCCGGCCGGAGGCGGCGGCGTCGCTGTTCATCAGCACCATGGGCATCCGCCCGGCGACATCGGCGGCCAGGGCGGCGGCGCCGACGTGCGGCGACAGCACGATCAGCCCGTCCACGCGCCCCCGCATCGAGCGGATGGCGGTCAGGGTCTCGGCCTCGTCGTCATGCGAGCTGGACACCATCAGGTGCTTGCCGTGCGCGCGTGCGGCCAGGTCCATGCCCCGGATCAGCTCCGAGAAGAACTCCCCGAACAGGTCCGGCAGGATCACGCCCAGGGTGTCGGTGCGGCTGGTCGACAGGCTGCGGGCGCCGACGTGCGGCACGTAGCGAAGGCTGGCCATGGCCTCGAGCACGCGCTGGCGCGTCGCCTCGGTGATCGGGCCGGAATCGTTGAGCACGCGCGAGACGGAGGCGACGGAGACCCGGGCCAGTTCGGCCACGTCGCGAATCGTCGCGGCCTTGGCTGGCGCGTCTGTCGACGCATGGCCATTGGCGCGGCTGGACCCGGCGGTTTCCAAGGCTTCCCTCACTGAGCGGCGTCGCACCGGCCTCCTTATCGAAGGTCCGTCGACAGGAAATGTAATCGGTTACATGACACAGGAGTAATGAAGGCCGCAAGCGGGCAAATTCGCGGCGGGATCACATCCGGCGGCGTGATCGTCTGCCTGGGCACGAAAGATACTTCAAAGAAGACACTGATATTATTTCAGTTTCATTCTTCCCGATGGTGCATGGACGGATAGGCCTTTGTGTCGCAGCGAAGAAGGCCGTCGCCAGCCTTCCCGCGCGCGTCGGGAGGCCCCGCGAATCGAAAGCGCTTGTCAGGCGGACGGCGCGGGCGCTTCATCCGGTCCGCATGCAGACGACGCAGGTCCTGATCATCGGCGCCGGTCCCGTCGGCCTGGCCGCGGCCCTCTTCCTGGCGCGGCGCGGCGTCACCGTGCGCATCCTCGACGCGGAGCCCGCGCCGCGCACCACCTCGCGGGCGCTGGGCGTCAATCCAAGGACGCTGGAGCTGCTGGAGGATACGGGTGTCGCCGGGGCCATCCTGGCCGAGGCCCAGCCGATCCGCGCCCTGAGCCTGCATTATCACGGCCGCCCCCTGGCGCGCGTGACGCCGGACTGGGCGGCGCTGGCCGCGCGACGGCCGATGGTGATCCTGCCCCAGGCGCGGTCCGAGGCCTTGCTGGCCCAGGCGCTGGCCGGGCTGGGCGTCACGGTCGAGCGCGGCCGCGCCTTGGCGACGCTGAGCCAGACGGAAGAGACCGTGACCGCCGTCATGGCCGACGGCGAGGCCCTGACCGCGCCCCTGCTGTTCGCCGCCGACGGGGCGCATTCGACCGCCCGCCACGCGCTGGGCGTCGGCTTTCCCGGCGACGGCTGGCCCGAGCCCTGGCGCCTGATGGACGCCGACCTGGACGGACCGCCGGCGGACGAGGGCTGGATCGACTTCCAGCCCGACGGCGGCTTCATCTGCCTGCCCTTCTCGGGCCGGACCTTCCGGCTGTTCGCCTTCGGCCGTCCGCTGGAGGAGCGGATTCCCGCCGGCTGGCGCCTGCGGGAGGTGCTCTGGGAAAGCGAGTTCAGGGTCTCGCACCGCATCGCCGAACGGATGGCCGTGGGTCGCGTGGCGCTGGGCGGGGATGCGGCGCACATCCACTCCCCCGTCGGGGCGCGGGGCATGAACCTGGGGATCGAGGACGCCTATGTCTTCGCCGCCTGCGCCGCCGACACTCTGGCCGGCGAGACGGGCCGGCTGGAGGACTATCACCGCCTGCGTCATCCGGTGGACGCGGCGGTGGTGCGCAACGTCCGCGCCCTGACCGGCTTCGTGCGGAGCACCGGCCCGGCGGCGGACCTGGCCAAGCGCACGATCCCGCCGCTGGCGACGCGCTTTCCGCCGCTGATCAATCGCGTGCTGAGGATCGGCATGGGCCTCGACCACTCGGTCCGCCTGCGCTAATCGGGCGGGCATGACCTCCCCGCTCGACGCCGCCCCCGATCCCCTGCTGACGCTGGAGCCGAACCGCCGCGTGACCCTGCGCGAAGCCTTCGGCGTCGACAGCGACATGACCGTGCCCGCCTTCGCCGAACGCGACAGCCACGTGCCCGAGATCGACGAGGCCTATCGCTTCGATCCGCAGACGACCATCGCCATCTGCGCCGGCTTCGCCTTCGACCGGCGCGTGATGGTCCAGGGCTATCACGGCACCGGCAAGTCGACGCACATCGAGCAGGTCGCCGCGCGCCTGAACTGGCCGCTGGTCCGCATCAACCTGGACAGCCACGTCAGCCGCATCGACCTGGTCGGCAAGGACGCCATCGTCCTGAAGGACGGCAAGCAGGTCACCGAGTTCCGCGAGGGCATCCTGCCCTGGTCGCTGCAACGGCCGATCGCCCTGGTGTTCGACGAATACGACGCCGGCCGTCCCGACGTGATGTTCGTGATCCAGCGCGTGCTGGAGGCGCAGGGCCGCCTGACCCTGCTGGACCAGAACCGGGTCATCCGCCCGAACCGCTGGTTCCGCCTGTTCGCAACGACCAACACCATCGGCCTGGGCGACACCACGGGCCTGTACCACGGCGCCCAGCAGATCAACCAGGCGCAGTTGGACCGCTGGAACATCGTCACCACGCTGAACTACCTGGACCACGACGTGGAGGCCGACATCGTCGTCGCCAAGGTTCCGGAATGGAACGACGCCGAGGGCAAGCGCCGCATCGCCGCCATGGTCCGCGTCGCCGACATGACCCGCAATGCCTTCATGAACGGCGACATCTCGACGGTGATGAGCCCGCGCACGGTGATCACCTGGGCCCAGAACGCCATCATCTTCGGCGGCGACGTGGCGCTGAGCTTCCGCCTGACCTTCCTGAACAAGTGCGACGAACTGGAACGGCCGACCATCGCCGAGTTCTACCAGCGCGCCTTCGGCGAAGACCTGCCCGAGGCGGCGACGCGGGTGAAGGTGGGTTAGGCAGAACCTGTCTCGCCAGCAAATATGATGCTGCCCAAACGATTGGGATGAATGAGTAAGGCTGCTTGGATTCGCTCAGCCGTCGAAACGAGCAGAGACGCTTCAACCAAGAGCTTGTTGGGAGCCTCGGGCGTCAGATACCGGGTCTGCATGGCAGATGCCGAGAGACGACTGTCTTGCAGGAGATGTTGATCTTCCCCATTGATCTCCAAATTACGTTCACAAGCCGCAGTCGCCAAAGCAGCCAAGTTATGCTGGAACGGCTTTCTCGCTAGAGCGTGACTTGAAACGCCCGAACACCGCAGAAAAGATTTCAAGAATAATTCGATAGAATGAAATGCAAGTAGGCGAATAGGGGCTTCTGAATGCGCCCAGGGCGTCGGACCCTTTAACAACATCCGCGCGGTGTTTAGGTACGATACAGCGTAAGTAAAATAGCCTTGGGCGGTTGTATCGTGGATTCCTGTCACGCCGCCCTCGGCGTGATCATCTCCAGCGCGTCGCCCATCTTCCGGCGCTGCTCCAGCAGGTCGTGGTCCGTCTGCAGTCCCAGGAAATAGCCCGGTCGCACACCCCAGTAGCGCGCCAAACGCAGGTCGGTGTCGGCCGTCACGGCGCGCTTGCCCAGCACGATCTCGTTGATCCGCCGGGGGGGCACGCCGATGGCGTTGGCCAGTGCGGTCTGGCTCATGCCCAGCGGCTTCAGGAACTCCTCCAGCAGGATGTCGCCCGGCGTGGGGTTCTTCAGCCATTCGTCGGGCGGACCAACAGGGCCGAACCGGTCAATGGTAGTCGCAAATTTCGACATCGTCGCAGCCTCCGTCGCTCCAGCGGAAACAGATCCGCCATTGCTGATTGATCCGGATCGAATGCTGGCCCCTTCGATCGCCCGACAAGGCCTCCAGCCGATTGCCAGGCGGCATGCGCAGTTCATCCAGGATGGTGCTTCGGTTCAGCAGACGCAGCTTGCGCAGCGCCGCATCCTGAATGTCGCTCGGCAACCGCCGCGACCGTCGACCGGTCCACAACTTTTCCGTCTCGCGATCGCGGAAACTCCGGATCATTGGCGCCCGTCATAACGCATAACGTTATGCGTTCATAGCCCTCACCACCCCCAGCCGCGTCCGCGCCAGCGGTTGTCGCCCACGGCGCGGCCGTCGTCGATGTAGCGGCCGTCGCGGTCGTACCAGCCGTAGCCCTGCTGGAACCGGTCCCAGCCGTCCAACTGGTAGCCGTAGTCGAGATAGGCGCCGTCCTCCGGCTCCCACCAGTCGCGGGGATAGGGGTCGTACTGGCAGCTCCATCCGCCGCCGCCGGGCCCGCCGCCCCAGACCGGCGCGTAGCGGTCGCGATAGCGCGGCTCGAAGCGGGGACGACACAGGTCGCGCGACCAGACGCGGTTGCCGCGCGCGTCGATCACGGCGCGATCCTCGGCGTAGAGGACGTCGCGCACGCCGGCGAAGACGTTGTTGGTCACGACCGCATGGCCCGAGGCGGCGGCCAGGCCGATCTGGCGGACATTGACCCGGTTCTGGTCGAACAGCAGTTCGCCGTTGTAGAGGACCGCGCCCTTGTCGCCCTTGCAGATGCGGCTGTTGGTCACCGAGACCGAGGCCCCCTCCACCGCCACGCCCTCGACGAAGCCGCAGATCTTGGCGTTCGAGATCGCCGCCTGGCCATAGTCGCGGCCGGCGCGGACCAGCACGCCGATGGCGCGGGGTCCGAAGGCGTTGGGCTGTTCCGCGCCCAGGATGGTCACCGACGACAGGGCCGAAGGCGCGCCGGAACCGGGCGTCAGCTCGATCCCCGACTGGGCGCTGGAGATCACCGTCTCGTACACCGTCGCCGTGGCGCGATCGACGATGACGGCCGGCGCCACGGTGCGGGCGTCGATCAGCGCGTCGCGCAGGTCCAGCAGACCGCCGTCGACATAGATGGCGGCCTCGTCGCCCACATGGCGGAAGCCGACGCGGCTCATGACGATCTCGGCGCCGTAACCGACCACGCAGGCGGCGTCGCCGGCGCGCGGCGAGCCGAACACCATGTCGCGCACCTCGACCCGCACGCCCTGGGCCACTGTCATGCACGGCAGGCCGTCCGGGGCCTGGAGGGTCGGCAGGGTGGTGGAATCCCACCGGCGCGGATCGAAGGCGCCGTCGCCGATGATGGTCATCGGCTTGTCGATGTTCAGCCAGCCGACGCAGGCGCCGCCCCGCGCGCGGATCATCAGGGTCCCGCCCGGACGCACCCGCTGCACCGCCGCCTCGACGGCGCCCGAGCCCGGATTGCCGCCGCAGTCGACCAGCACCACCTCTTCCTGGAGCGGGGGGCGCGGCGGCAGATAGCCGGGACCGCGATAGCGGCTGTAGTTCCAGCTGCGGTGGCCGCGCGAGCGATAGCCGCGCGTGGGCGGGTCCAGCAGGACGCCGAAGTTCGGCCGGGTCTGGGCCTCCACCTTGGCGGCGACCTGGGCCTGGGCGTCCGGTGCGGCGGCCAGGCTCAGGGCGGCGATGGCGCACAGGGCGCTCATCGTCTGGCCGAGGGTGCGGATGGTCATGCGATCACGCCCTCCTTAACGGCGCTGCGTCTGTGCGCGGGACACCTGCGCCAGCAGGGCCTGCAGCCGCGACGCGGACGGGCCGAAGCCCGACAGCGCCGATTCGATGCGGTAGGCGACCGCCTCCGCCTTGTCCTGGTCGGCCACGCCCGCCACGCCCAGGGCGAAGTAGGTCGACACCGCGAACTTGGCCTCCGGACTGCCCTGGCGGGCGGCCTCGCTGAACCATTTGAAAGCGCGGGCGTAGTCGGCCGGCAGGCCGATGCCCTCGGCGTACATGACCGCCAGCACCAACTGGGCCTCGGACGACCCGTTGACCGCCGCCAGCTGGATGGCGCGCACCTTCTCGATGGCGGACAGGCGGCTTTCCGTGGCGTGGCCGATCATGGCCTCGAACGCCTCGATCTGCTGCTTCGACAGCTGGTCCGGGGAGGAGGCGACCTCCTGGGTCACGCCCAGGTAGCGCAGCGCCCGGCCGACGTGGACGAACGGCAGTTCGTTCTGGATCCGCACCAGGGCGTACTCATAGGCGTCGCCGCGCGGCCGGCTCTCGTCCGAGAAGGGCACGCCCGACTGGGGCGCGTCGTTGGGATAGAATTCGAACGGCGGCGTCCACTGGCGCGCCTTGGCCTCGACGAAGCCGGCGTACTGGGCGCGATGCGGCGAGGAGCGCTCGAAGTCCTTCATCAGCACATAGGCGCCGACATCGCCCGTCTGGACCGCCAGATAGTTGTAGAGATAGGCGTCGACATCGTTGCGCTGGAACAGGTTGATCGCCGCCCAGCGGCCGCCGCGATAGCGCCGCGTGTCCAGGCTGAGCCCTTCGGGCTTGCGGCCCCAGGCCTCGCGCGCCTCGCGATTGTCCTCCGGCTCGCCGAAGGGGCCGTAGAGGCCGTCGTGCAGGCGCGCCAGGGTGCGGAAGCCCCGCGCGTCCTGGGTCGAGAGCACATAGATCATCCGATCGCGCACGGCCTCCTGCTCCTCGCGGCTCATGCGCGAAAGCTGGCGGTCCAGGATCTGGTAGGCGCGGTGGCGCTCATAGGCGCGGCAGTCGTCGTAGCGGGACAGCGGCCGCCACCCGCCCCAACCGGTGCGCTCGACCCGATTGATGGGCGCGAAGCCCTCCTCGTTGGCCAGGGACAGGGCGTACCAGACCGCGCTCTCGATCGGGTCCTCGATGTTCTTGTCGGTGGCCCGGACGCCGGAATAGCGCGACCCCAGCTCGAGCTGGGCGAAGAAGTCGCCGCGGAATCCCGCGCGGCGCAGATGGCGCAGGCCCGTCTCCTGGGCGTTGAACTCGGCTCCCGTCACCGAGGCCGGGCGCGGACAGGCCAGGTCGGCCGGGCCGCGCCGCCAAAAGGCCGGCCGCGCCTCGCCGCAACTGGCCAGGATCAGCAGGGCGATGAGCAGCGCCAGCACGGCGAGCGCCCCGCCGGCCAGCGGCAGGCGGCCGCGACGGCCGGGGCCGCGGCGCTCATGCTCGTAGCCATCGTGATCGACCATACGCCCCCCTGCCCCCGCGCGCTCCGGCGTTCGCCGAGCGGCGTTTATCTAGCCCAACCGGATCGTCCGGTCCCGTTAACCATCTGTCAAGGTTAACGCCGGTTTGCGACAAAGCGTTGCCGCACCGTGGCCGAATTTCGCCGGTCGCGAACCGAGTTCAACGATTCCCGTCATTTGCAGATACGGACAGCCCCTCGCCCGGCGCGCCCGTCCCGCCTATATCCGCCTTCGAATCGCAGGAGATCGCCATGTCATACGTCGCCCGGTCCGACCGTCCCGCCGACAAGGCGGCCCGCTATGCGGAGGTAGAGGACGAGATCCTGGCGGTTCTGGACGGGGAACCGAACCTGACGGCGCGCATGGCCACGGTCGCCTCCATGCTGGCGGACGCCTTCGACCACTATTTCTGGACTGGCTTCTATGTGGTGGCGCCCGACAAGGCGGAGGAACTGGTGGTCGGCCCCTACCAGGGGACGCTGGGCTGCCTGCGCATCCCGTTCGGGCGCGGCGTCTGCGGCGCGGCGGCGGCGACCCGGACCACGCAGCTGGTCCCGGATGTCGACGCCTTCCCCGGCCATATCGCCTGCGACAGCCGCTCCAGGAGCGAGATCGTCGTGCCGGTGACGGACGCGGCCGGGGATCTGATCGCCGTGCTGGACGTCGACGCGATCGAGCCCGGCGCCTTCGATACGGTGGACCAGGCGGCGCTGGAGCGGCTGACGGCCAGGGTCTTCGCCGCCGGTTGATCGCGCGCGCGTCGGCCCTATGGTCCGCTCGAACGGAGGAGACGGCATGACGGAACGGGTGATCGCGATCACGGGCGGGCACGGCGCCCTGGGCCGGGCTGTGACAGAGGCGGCGTGCGCGGCGGGGGCCTCGGTCGCCGTCATAGATCATGCGCAAGGCCATCCCGCCCCCGAGGGGGTGCTGGAGGTCGGCGGGATCGACCTGACCGATTCCGCCCAGGCGGACCGGGCGATCGCCGCCGTCGTGGCGCGCTTCGGGCGGCTGGACGCCCTGCTGAACATCGCCGGCGGCTTCGTCTGGCAGACCGCGGACGACGCCGAGCCGGCCTGGGACCGGATGCAGGCGCTGAACGTCGCCACGGCGCTGAACGCCAGCCGCGCCGCCCTGCCCTGGCTCAAGGCCTCGCCGGAGGGACGGATCGTCAATGTGGGCTCCGCCGCCGCGCTGAAGCCGGCGGCCGGCATGGGGCCCTACGGCGCGGCCAAGGCCGGGGTCCACGCCCTGACCCAGGCGCTGGCGGAGGAGTTGAAGGCGACCTTGGTCACCGTCAACGCCGTGCTGCCCTCGATCATCGACACGCCGGCCAACCGCAAGGACATGCCCGACGCCGATCCGGCGGCCTGGGTCGCGCCGGCCGACCTGGCGGCGGTCATCCTGTTCCTCGCCTCGCCGGAGAGTCGGGCCGTGACCGGCGCCCTCGTGCCCGTGGTCGGTCGCGTCTGATGCGCCCGGATCGCGTCCGCAGCGTCCTCTACCTGCCCGCCTCCAACGCACGCGCCGTCGAGAAGGCGCGCACCCTGCCCTGCGACGTGGCGGTGCTGGACCTGGAGGACGCCGTCGCGCCCGAGGCCAAGGCCGAGGCGCGGGCGGCGGCCGTCGCGGCGATCCGGCGGGGCGGCTTCGGCCCGCGCCTGGCGGTGCGGATCAACGGCCTGGACACGCCGTGGGGCGAAGCGGACCTGGCCGCCCTGGCCGAGACCGGCCTGTCGCTGGTCGTGGCGCCGAAGGTCGAGTCCGCCCAGACGGTGCGCGCTCTGTCCGACGGGCTTCGGGACGGCGTGCGGCTGTGGGCCATGATCGAGACGCCGCGCGCCCTGGCGGACCTGGGCGCGGTCGCCGGCGCGGGCGGCGCGCTGGACGGGCTGATGATCGGGGTCAACGACTTGGCCAAGGCGCTGGGGACCGGGCCATCCGCGGACCGGGAGCCGTTCAAGCCGTGGCTGGCGATGACCGTCGCGGCGGCGAGGGCCCACGGCCTGCTGGCGATCGACGGGGTGTTCAACCGCATCGGCGACGAGGCGGGCTTCGCGGCCGAGGCGGCGCAGGGCCGGCTGTTCGGCTTCGACGGCAAGAGCCTGATCCATCCGTCGCAGATCGCGGCGGCCAACGCCGCCTTCTCTCCCACCGAGGCCGAGGTCGCCCGCGCCCGCGCCATCGTCGCCGCCTTCGCCGCGCCGAACGCCCGGGATCAAGGCGTCATCCGCATCGACGGCGAAATGGTCGAGCGGCTGCACCTGGCCCAGGCCGAGGCCCTGCTCGCACGCACGCCGTCCTGAGCCGCAGCCAAAACGAAAGCGGCCCCGGGTTTCCCCGGGGCCGCCTGTCGTTCAGTTCGGATCGTTCGCTCAGGCGATGATCTTGGAGACGACGCCGGCTCCGACGGTGCGGCCGCCTTCACGGATGGCGAAGCGCAACTTCTCTTCCATCGCGATCGGCGTGATCAGCTCGACGTTCAGCTCGGCGTTGT
>JAEWDF010000023.1 GCA_023390245.1 Pseudomonadota bacterium | reverse complement strand
GCGCGGGCCTCGGGCGCCAGGCCGTCGCAGGCCTGACGCAACGCCAGGCGAAGGTCCAGCCGCTGGATCGACGGGTCCGGACCGTCATCCTGGGCCGCGGCCAGCACCATCGCCTCGTCGGCGACGGCCAGCAGCCGGGCGGCGGCGGTCTCCATTCCGGCCAGCATCCGCCGCTGGCGGACGCCGAGCGGCGCGGCGTCCGTCGGGTCCATCAGCTGGGCGAATTCGAGAACGTGGGCGGCCGGTGTGCGGATCGCGCGGGCCAGGCCGGCCAGCAGTTCGGCGCGGGCGCCGTCGGCGGCGGCCAGGCGGCGGTCCTGGTCCTGGACCGCGGTTCCGGCGCGCGCCAGGGCGGTCCCCGCCACCTCCAGCCGCCGATCCAGATCCTGTGTCGCCGCGGCGACCGCCCGGGCCAGATGCCGCCGGTGCAGGCGAAGAACGCCCAGACCGTAGGCGACGCAGAGCGCCAGACCCGTGACCAGATAGGCGAACAGCATGACGCATCCTCCGCATGCAAGATTCACATGCAGAAGTTGCTTACCGGTAAATATTATCGTATAAGTTGTATACTCAGCCTTCGCTGTCGGCGGCGGCCTCGGCCTTGCGGCGTGGAGCGCGGCGACGGGCCGGGGCGGCTTCCTCGCCTTCGGCTGACGGAGCCGGACGGGTCAGGAAGCCCGGCAAGGCGGACGAGGCGTCGTCGTCCTGGGTTGCGCGCTCGGCGGCGTCGCGACGCGGGCGGCCGCGACGGGGGCGCGCGGCGGCCTCAGCTTCGGACCCGGCGGGCGCTTCGGCGGCCGGCGTCTCGGCCGGAGCGTCGGCTTGCGGCTGATCGGCGTCGTCGGACGATTCAGCGCCGGCTTCGGCCTGCGGGGTCTCGAAGCGGCGGTTGCGCTCGTCGCGGCGGCGTTCCCAGCGTTCGCGGCGGCTCTCGCGACGGCCGCCGCCTTCGCCCTCGGCGCGCGCTTCGTCGCCGTTGGCGTCGCGCTCGGAGCGTTCACGGTCGCGTTGCTCGGCGCGTTCGGCGGCGTCCTGGGCCTGGCGTTCGGCGGCCTGCTGGGCCGCCAGTATGGCCGCCGCCTGGGCGCCGGACTCGTCCTCAAAGTCGATGTCGAAGCCCTGGTTGGACAGTTCGCGCGCGGCGATGTCGGACCAGGAGCGCTGCGGCTGGAGCGCGCGCAGGACGCGGTAATAGTGTTCGGCGTGCTGCTGATAGTTCTCGGCCAGCACCCGGTCACCGGACGAGCCAGCGTCGCGGGCGAGTTGCAGATAGCGCTCATACACCGTCTGGGCGTTGCCCCGGACCTTGGTGTTCTCGGGCCCCTGCGAATCCCATGACCGGTTCGGGTTGGTGTTGTTGGCGTTGTTCGCCTGCTTGTTGCGATTACGCCCGCGCTGACGCTTCATGCCCTTGAAATCTCTCATTCGCGCTACCGTTGGGCGGGATGCCGGGAGCAGGTCCCGGGTCCGTCCGTCTTCGTGTTCCGTTTTCGCCCGGGGCCGATCCCCGGCTGTCGATGTAATCGGAATGCCTTGTCGCCCGCATGGTGCGTCGGTCCGTCGAGGGCCGACCGTCATGTTCGGCTCAAGCCGCGAACAGCCGGGCTTCGGACCCGTAAAGCTGCGTTTGAGTGGGAGACGAACCACGACTTAGCGTGCGCCGACGTCGTTTCCAAGGGGGATTCGCACATTGGACGCCCGGCTTCGTTTCCACGGCCCCGCTTTGCCGATCCGGGTCAGGTGCGGTAGGCAGGCGCTTCGAGGGGTGTGAAAGGCTTGATCGGATGCGGGTTCTGGTTCTGGGCGGCGATGGTTTCTGCGGCTGGCCGACGGCGCTGCACCTGTCCGCCCGCGGATGGGACGTGACCATCGTCGACAATCTGAGCCGGCGGAACATCGACAACGAACTGGAAGTCCAGTCGCTGACGCCGATCCGCACCCTGGGCGAGCGGATCAGGGCCTGGAAGGCCGTGTCGGGCCGCGACATCGGCTTCGTCAACATGACGGTCGGCAAGGAATTCGACCGGCTGGTCGCCCTGATCCGCGACTTCGCGCCCGACAGCGTGGTGCATTTCGCCGAGCAGCGGGCCGCCCCCTATTCGATGAAGTCGGCGCGGCACAAGCTGTACACCGTCGACAACAATCTGAACGCCACCAATCACCTGCTGGCCGCCATCGTCGAGAGCGGCCTGGACGTGCATTTGGCTCACCTGGGGACCATGGGCGTCTATGGCTACGGCACCGCCGGCCTGCGCATCCCGGAAGGCTATCTGAAGGTCACGGTCCAGACCGATTCCGGTCCGGCCGAGCAGGAGATCCTGTTTCCGCCGAACCCCGGCAGCATCTATCACATGACCAAGACGCAGGACGCCCTGCTCTTCCAGTTCTACGCCCGCAACGACCGGCTCCGGATCACCGACCTGCACCAGGGCATCGTCTGGGGCGCCCAGACCGAGGAGACCCGCAAGGACGAACGGCTGATCAACCGCTTCGACTATGACGGGGACTATGGCACGGTGCTGAACCGGTTCCTGATGCAGGCGGCGGTCGGCCATCCGCTGACGGTGCACGGATCGGGCGGCCAGACGCGGGCCTTCATCCACATCCAGGACACGGTGCGCTGCGTCGAACTAGCGCTGAACAACCCGCCCCGGCGCGGTGATCGGGTCAAGATCCTGAACCAGATGACCGAGAGCCGGCGCGTGCGCGACCTGGCCCGGATGGTCGCCGACATGACCGGCGCCGAGGTCCACAATGTCGCCAACCCCCGCCAGGAGGCCGACGAGAACGAGCTGGTCGTCGCCAACGACCAGTTCCGCGAGCTGGGCCTGAAGCCGATCACCCTGGCGGAGGGGCTGATGCAGGACGTGACCGAGATCGCGCGCCGCTACGCCGACCGCGCCGACCTCAGCCGCATCCTCTGCGTCTCGGCCTGGAACCAGGGCCGGGCCGAAGCGCTGACTCGGGAAGCGGCGCCGTATGCTGCGCCCGCGAAGACCGCCCTGTCCGCCTGAGTTTCGAGTCCGCCATGTCCGATGCCCGCCCCGCCTCGTCCCTGCTGGTCCTCGGCGGCGGCTACCTGGGCCGGGCGGCGGCGCTGGAGGCCATCCGCCGTGGCGGGAAGGCCGTGGCCGCCTCCCGCGACCCCGACCGGCGCGCCGCGCTGGAGGCGGAGGGAATACAGACCATCGATCCGGGCGACGCCCAGGCCCTGGAGGCGGCGGTGGCCGGGGCCGGGGCCATCCTGGTCACCGCTCCGCCCGACGCCCATGGCTGCCCGGCCCTGCGCGTCCTGGCCCCGGCGGCGACGGCGTCGAACGCCTGGCCGGACTGGATCGGCTATGTCTCCTCCACCGCCGTCTACGGCGACCGGGCCGGCGGCTGGGTGTTCGAGGACGCCCCGCTGAACGCCGCCAGCCTGGAGGGCGCGCGGCGCGTGCGGGTCGAACGCGACTGGCTGGACGGCGCCCAGGGCATGGGGCTGACGCTGCAGATCTTCCGCCTTCCCGGCTTCTACGGGCCCGGCCGCAGCGTCGCCGACCGGCTGCGCGACGGCACGGCCAGGCTGGTGAGGAAGCCCGGCCAGGTCTTCAACCGCATCCATGTCGACGACGTGGTCGCGGGCCTGTTCGCCTCCATGGCGCGGCCCCGGCCCGGCGGCGTCTACAACCTGACCGACGACGCGCCGTCTCCGGCCGACGAGGTGGTCGAATGGGCCGCCGCCCGCATGGGCCTGCCGCGCCCGCCGGAGGTCGACTGGACGGATACGGAGGTGACGGAATCGATGCGGCGCTTCTATCTGGATTCCAAGCGGGTCTCGAATGCGCGGGCCAAGGCGGAACTCGGCTGGCGGCTGCAGTACCCCAGCTATCGCGAAGGGCTGGAGGCGATCCTGGACGCCCCGCCGCCCCTGCGGCTGGCCAGCTGATTCTCACGGCCGGATGCGGTTGCGCGCCACCTGGTTGCCGACCGCGCCGTCTCCGTCGTCGGCGCTGGAGCCGAATGGCCAGCCGGCGTCGTCGCCGCAATAGGATCGCCGCCCCTCGCGCGACCCGACCACGACGGCGCGCGGCCGCAGCCAGCCGGCGCCGGAGAATTCATTGTCGGTGATGGTGTTGTAGGACGGCGTCTGGTGACGGATCACGCCGTCCTCGCCGCAGTTGCGATAGAGGAAGACCCCGCCCCGGCCGCGCAGCACGAAACGGTTGCCGACGATGCGGTTGGCGGCCGAACCGTCCACGGCGATCTGTTCCCGCCCCGTCCGGATGTCGAACCGGTTGTTCCGAATCTCGGCTCCGGCGCTTTCGGCGTCCAGATAGACGGCGACGGAATCGGAACGGCCGGCGAAGCTGGAGCCGGTCACCATCGTGCGCGTGACGCCCGGCCCGATGTAGAGGGGGATGGTCCCCTCGCCCTCGAACCGCACCCGTTCGATGCGCGTGGCCAGGGGCGCGGCGCCCTGGGCGGCGACGGTGTGGCCCGGCGTGCGCGACGACGCCAGCAGGCCGCGCATCACGCTACCGGCCCCCATGCCCCAGACGCGGATGTTCCCGACCACGACGCAGTCGCGCACGACCACGCCGACCGGGCGACTCCAGCCGTCGCCCTGGCGCCGCGACCAGACGGCGACGCTGGGCCGGCGCGGGGTCGCCGTCCCCGGCGGATCGATGCGTCCTCCCCCGCAGTCCAGCGTCACGCCCGAGGCCTCCGCGCCCTCGATCCGCACCGGGCGCCGAATGGCGGCGCCCCTGAGTTCGGCGCGGCAGCGCAGGCGATAGGGTTCGGCTGAGGGCGTGGTCAGGGCGGCGATCGCCGGCGCATCGCAGGCGGGCGGTGGCGTCGGGACGGCCAGGGCGGCGATCATTCCGGCAGGGCGGTCGCCAGGGCCAGCCGCTCGGCGGCGCAGCCCGGATTGCGCCGGCCCGTGG
>JAEWDF010000103.1 GCA_023390245.1 Pseudomonadota bacterium | reverse complement strand
ACCGCTTCAAATCCCAAGCCTCGGCCCAGCGTGTTCTGACCACCCACGCGGCGATCTACAACACCTTCAACGTTCAACGACATCTGATCAGCCGCCCTACCCTTCCACGTTTTCGCGCCGAAGCGGACGCCGCCTGGGTGGCGGCGACCATTTAAATCGGTCGGGGTTGGGCGAACTTCATCGCCAGGCGATTAAACTGACAACACCTCGTCGGATGTTGTTCAACATCCTGGCCTCGAACCGGGACGACCATACCCGACAGCATGCGTACCTCATGGACCCCACCGGCGACGGGCGACTGTCTCCCGCCTACGACCTGACCTATGCCCTGGGTCCCGGCGGCGAACATGATATGGACATCGAAAGGCGAAGGTCATCACCCGACCCGGGCTCATGTCGAAACCCTGGGCGAAGGCAGGGATTTGATAGGCGCCGCATCGCGTTGATGATCGACGAGACCCGCGCGGCGATCGAAACCTGGCCGCGACTGGCGGCAGCCGTCGAGGCCAGCCGGGCCTCTTCCGAACTGATCGGAAAGGCGCACGATCGAGTCTGGGCGGAGTTTAAGGCCTGAGATCCCGATGAAGCCTGTCTCCGCGCAAGGTCTCATAAGAAGATGCGCGAATCAGCATACATTAGGCACTGACATTGGCTTGCCACCGACAAGTAATCGTCGGCGTGACAAGCGAAGTATGCCCGCTTCACGACGCCATCGCCGATCAGGCGCGCAGACGCATCTCGTAGACATCGTTCGCCGGATTGGTGACGTGACCATATCGGCTGAGAACGGCAAGCACCTCACGAACGCGCGTTTCAATGCGAGGTCCGCCTTTACGAAATCCTGCGGCGATCGCGGCGACGGAAAGCGGCGCTCCGGCCCTGAACAACGCGTCCATCACCGCCAGCGGCTGGGCGTCCCGACGTGTCGGGAACAACGGGAGAGTGGGTTGTTTCGCGGCTGTGGTATCCACGCCAGCGTGCGCCACGGCGAAAGCGCCTTTGCCAAATCGCGGCGCCTGATACTCGGGGCGTAGCCAGGCGACCACGCCTTGCGCCTCAAGGGCGGCGCGCTCCGCGTTCAGTGTCAGAATGCGCTCCAGCATGGCCTGTTCATCCAGATCGGCGGGCCAGCCATAAGCGTCGGCCACCGCGGCATCGATGATTTCATGCAGGCGTTTCAAGATCAGGATTTGTCCGCGCTTCTGCACGTCCCGTTCTGCGGGCGAGAGTTCGACGCCGGCTCGAAGCGCCTCAAGACCGTTGTAGAGTCCGGTCAGGGTAAGGTCCGGGTGCACCGCCAACACCCGCTTGCGCGTGGCGTCCAGCTCTTCCGCCGCCTCGGCAATCACGGCTCTTTGCGCTGGACCGGCCTCCGGGAAGGGGAAGGGGTCGAAGACCTTGGATTTCACATAGACCGAGTCATTGCCCGCGCCGAGCCATCCGCCGGCAGCCCGGGTCCATACGCCATGAATTTGCGAGGACAGGACCCCCAGGGTGAAGGCGTCGGCATCGGCAATGCAGATCAGCTTATTGTCGGGAATGACTGACGCATCGAGAAACTGGAATACCCGGTGCTTGGCCGTTTCGACCGTCGACAAATACCTTTGGCAACCCAGCAGCGCCGGGCGCAGGTCGGAGCGCGGCTCCCCGAAAATCCACCAACTGTCGCGGTATGCCGCACGATTGTTGCGGTCTCGCTCGGGTTTCACCCGCTCCAGCAGATGCTGACAGGCTTCAGGATAGCGAGCCCGAACCTCAGCTTCAGTCAGGCCGAAGAAATCGATGACGAACAGGTCCCGGGACCGGGCCATCAAATCCCGGCCATTGCGATAGGGGCGGATGTGTTGGTCCAGCCCGCTGATCCGGCCGAGCCCAAGCGAGCGGGCCTGCTCCTCCGCAACGATGAACCCCGCGCCGTGAAGCTTCATGCCGGGCGAGCAGAGGCCCATGTTCGCCATCAACCCCTTCGCCCGCGTGACGTCCGCCCCAACCGTCAGGTCGGCGTTGATCCGACCATGACCGTCACGAAACACGATGACCGGCGTATCCGTCTCCAGGCCCGTCTCCGCCTCGACCTCCTTCAGGACCCCGTCCGCCCGCCCGGCCTGCGCCACCGTCATGGCGATCCGCACGGCTGCGGCGCCGCGGCCGACGCGCGTCCAGGGATGATCGGGAATCGCCAGGGCCAGACTGATCGGCGAGGCGGCGTTCAGCCAACGCTCGACTACGCGGCGCTGGAACACCTGGCTGATCGAGTTGGTGGTCACCAGACCGAAGCGACGCAGCGGATCGTCAGCGTCGGCCAGACGGCGGGCGGTCTCGTTCCACCAGTACATGACGAGGTCGGCGCTCTCGTTCATGTCCGGATGCGCGGCCCATAGCGCCTCCGCATAGGCGTCGCCGAGACGGGCTCTCAGATCCTTTCCGCCCATGAAAGGCGGGTTCCCGACGATGAAGTCCGCGGCCGGCCATTCCGGGCGGCGCGGATCGTGATGCACCTCGACCACCTCGCCGCCGTGGCGCTCGAACGTTGGCGTCAGCCCCCGGCTTGAGGTCATGACCGCGTCCATGCGCCGGATGCTCTTCAGCGCCATCAGGATGGGCTCCGCCGGCGGGTCCGTGCTGGCGCGGGCGCGCCATTGCAGATAGCCGATCCACACCACCAGTTCGGCGATATGCGCCGCCCGCTCGTTGACCTCCATGCCCAGGAACTGGCCAGGCCCGACCACACCGTCCGGGATTACCGGCGCTGGCGCGGCCTCTCCCAGATCGATCAGCCGCTGGATGACCTCGCCCTCCAGCTTCTTCATCATATCGAAGGCGACATACAGAAAATTGCCGGTGCCGCAGGCGGGGTCCAGCACCCTGATCTCGCGGAGACGCCGATGAAAATCCCGGATTTCGGCCAGAGCCCGAGCGCTGTCGCCTTCCGCCGCCGGTTCGGCGACATAGAGGACCCTGGCCCAGTCCTGACGCAGCGGCTCCATCACCGTGGCCTCGACCAAACGCTCCACATAGGCGCGCGGGGTGTAGTGGGCGCCCAGCTTGCGGCGTTCGCCCGGATCCAGCGCCTGTTCGAGCAGGGCGCCGAAGATGGCCGGCTCCACGCCCCGCCAGTCGGTCCTGGCTGCCTCCAACAGGCGTGAGATTTCGTTGGGCCTCAGCTCGAACACAGTCGTTCGCTCGAACAGGCCGCCGTTGAAGTGGCGCACCGCCGCCTCAATGGCGAAGCAGAAGTCCTCGCCCGTCTCCATCGCCGACCACAGCGCCTTCAGGCGATGACTGAAGTGGGCGGGGTCGATCAGGCTCTTTTCCAGCAGGCCCGTAAAGCTGCCCGCCGGCAACAGGTCCACGTCCTCGGCGAACATGGTGAAGACGCAACGCATCAGGAACTGAGCCACATCCTCGGCGCGACAGCCGCGCGCCTCCATGTCTCGCGACACGCCGGCCAGCTGCTCGGCGACGACGCGAGTCACCTGGGCCGCCTTTCGTGTCGGGTCCAGGGAGCCGGGATCAGTCCAGATCGCGGCCAGCATCGCCCGGACCTCCGGCTTGCGCAGATCGGGCAGCCGGATGCGAAAGCCACCCCGGTCCGGAAACTGGTCATAGGCCCGGCCCGATCCGGAGAAGTCCGCATACAGCTCCAGGCAACGGCCGACGTCACAGACGATGATGAAGGGCGGAGCGGGATGATCGCTGTCCAGCCGAAAGACGTAGTCCTCGGCCTGACGGCGGGCTGCGACCATCACGGCGTCCCAACCGCGCGCCCGATTGGGCATCCCCGCCTCGAACAGATCGCCCTGGCCGATCGATCTCGGCCGCCCCTTGCGGGTCGCAGAGGGATCGGCCTCTTCGCCGGTGCCGCCGGCGCCGCGCGACTGCTTGGCCTCAAGAATGAAGCAGCCTCGCTTGTAGAGATCGATCCGTCGCGGCGCGCTACGGCCTTCACTTTCACGCGGCCTGACCGCGCGTTCGAAGACATAGTCGTTGGCTGCGGCGGTGGCGCCCGCCGGCCGTGGCCGCTCGACTCCCAAGGTGTCGCAAAGCTCGGACAGGAACAGCTGATAGTTGGCGCGCTCGGCGCCGCCCTCCCCGTCCGACCAGCGGACGATGAAGGCCTCGATGTCCTGTTCTGAAACAGCCGCCCCAACCATAGGGCGAACCACCGCAGGCCTCATGCCGTTCGTCGAACGACGATCTCGTTCTTGCTGCGGGCAGAAGCAAAAAGGCGGACGACCCGTGGGCCGCCCGCCGATCTGGTGAGGATAATCCTCTTGTTAACGGAGGGACGCCTCGACCGTCTTTGCTAGACAAGGGATTTGCGCACGCGGCGAAGTTGCGGTCAAGTGGCGACCGGGGAGACTGTCAACCATGCCCACCGCCGCCATCGTCGAAAACTCGCGCTTCGCCTTCGACCTGGGCACCAACTCCATCGGCTGGGCGGTCTATCGCCTGGATGACAAGGGCCGGCCCTGCGAACTGGTCGACTGCGGGGTGCGCCTGTTCAGCGACGGACGAAACCCCAAGGACGGACAGTCCCTGGCCGCCATGCGCCGCGTTCCCCGCGCAGCCCGCCGCCGCCGCGACCGCTTCATCCAACGCCGCGACTGGCTGATGACGCTCCTGATCCGTCACGGCCTGATGCCGCAAGACGAGGCGGAGCGGAAGGCTCTGGAAAAGCTGGACCCGTATGACATCCGTGGCCGCGCCCTGAAAGAAAGGCTGGAACCGCACGAGATCGGCCGCGCCCTGTTCCACCTGAACCAGCGCCGGGGCTTCAAGTCCAACCGCGTCGCCGACGCGAAGGGCGACGACAAGGACAAGGGCACGATCGCCACCGCCGCCGAGAAGCTGCGCCGGAAACTGACGGACGGCGGCTTCGAAACCCTCGGCGAATACTACGCCAGCATGCCGGCGGGACCCACACGCCAGACCCGGACCCGCATCAATGGCAAGGGCACGAACGCCGCCTACGACTTCTATCCTCAGCGCGACATGGTCGAGCATGAATTCGACCGGATCTGGGAGGTCCAGAGCGCCCATCATCCCGACCTGATGACCGAGGCGGCACGGCGCGCCATCAAGGGCGAAGGCGTCCTCAGCATCGACGCCTGGGAGCGGATGACTGAGGACCAGCGCAAGACGGCGCAGGGCGCGATCTTTTACCAGCGCCCGCTGAAGAGGCCCGTCGTCGGCCGCTGCACCTTCTTTCCCGAAGAGTTCCGGCTGGCCGTCGCCCACCCGACAGCGCAGGCGTTCCGCATCTATCAAGAACTGGCCAACATCGAGATCGCCGAAGGTCTGGAGCGCCCTCGCAAGCTGACCCTGGCCGAGCGCGACCTGCTGGCCGGCCCTTTGCTGGATGGCGAAGATCTGACCTGGAGCAAGTTCCGCAAGGCGCTCGACCTGGGCGGCGCCGCCAAGATCAACCTGGAGGACGGCGGGCGAGATCGACTCAAAGGCGACGAGGTCATGGCTCGTCTCGGGGGCAAGAAGGGCCGCCTGAAACGCGTCTGGCCGGATCTGCCCGACATCCTGAAGGCCGAGGTCATCGACCGCCTTCTGTTCGAGACAGAAGCCGCTGACCTGATCGCCTGGCTGATCGATGCAGTCGGCGCGACGTCGGACGAGGCTCAGGCCGCCGCGGGCTTCCGCCCACCTGAAGGCCACATCCGCCTGGGCCTGACCGCAGCCTCAGGCGTCGTCGCGGAACTGAAGCGTGGAAACTCCGAGACAGGCGAGGTCATCCGCTACCACGATGCCCTCGCGCGGGCGTTTCCCGACCGTCACCACTCCGACCTGCGCACCGGCGAGGTGTTCGACAAACTGCCCGACTATCGCACCGTGCTGGAGCGCCACACCATCGGCGGCACCGGCGACCCGGCCGATCCGGACGACAAACGCCTGGGCCGTGTGCCCAACCCGACCGTCCACATCGGCCTGAACCAGCTGCGCCGGGTCATCAATGCCCTGATCGACCTCTATGGCCCCCCTTCAGAGATCGTCATGGAGCTGGCGCGCGACCTCAAGCGGACCCGGGAAGACAAGAGGCGGGCCCAACTGGACAACCGCAAGAACGAAGAGGCGAACCGGCGTCGCGCGCGCGATCTGGAAGATGCCGGCTATCCCTACACCCCGGAAAACATCCGGCGCCTGCGTCTATGGGAGGATCTCGGCCCCCTGCCCCGGCTGTGCACCTATACGGGCAAGCCGATCTCCTTCGCCCAGGTCTTTTCCGACGAGATCGAGGTCGAGCATATCCTGCCCTTCTCGCGCACGCTCGACGACAGCATGGCCAACCGCACCCTGGCCTATCGCGAGGCCAACCGCGGCAAGCGCAACCAGGCGCCGGAACAGGCCTTCCACGGCGCCGACTACGACGCCATCCAGCAGCGCGCCGACGCCCTGCCCCGCAACAAGGCCTGGCGGTTCAAGCGCGGCGCCATGGAACGGTTCGAGGCGGAACATCGCGGCTTCCTGGATCGCCAGCTCAATGAAACCCGACACCTGTCGAAGCTCGCCCGCGAATACGTCAGCGGACTGGTCAATCACGAAGACCATCAGAACAACGTCTGGGTCGTCACCGGCCAGCTGACGTCCCTGCTGCGCGCCCGCTGGGGCCTGAACTTCTCCAACGTCAAGGACCGCAACAACCACCGCCACCACGCCATCGACGCCGCGACCATCGGGGTCATCGACCGCGGCCTGCTGAACGAAATGGCGCGCCGGGCCGGGGTGAAGGAGGAAGGCGACGAACTGGCCGCAATCACCAAGGACGTGCCCGAGCCGCCCGGCTTCATCGCCGCTGGTCGAAGCTTCCGTGACAACGTCCGGGAGCGGGTCCAGGCCCTGATCGTCTCGCATCGACCTCACCACCGCAAAGCTGGCGCCCTGCACGAGGACACGGCCTATGGCCTGGTCGATGCGGCGCGGGGCGAGGACGGCAATCTCGTCTACCGGAAGGCCCTCGACAGCCTGACCGCGCCCGAGATCGGCCGGGTCCGCGACCTGAACCTTCGCGCACGTCTGCTGGATGTTCTGGAGTCGCTCGGGGGAAAGAAGGCCGACGCGAAGGCGCTGAGCGAACGGCTGGCGGCCTTCGGCAAGGAAAGCGACATCCGTCGCGTCCGCCTCCTCAAGTCCGAGGCCGGCGCCGTGACCATCCACGATCGCAAGACCGGCGCGCCCTACAAGGCGCTTGTCCCTGGCGCCAACCACCGAATGGACATCGTGGAGGGCGCCGACGGCGTCTGGCGCGGCCATGCCGCCACGGTGTTCGAGGTGAACCAGAGAGGCTTCGCCCCCGCCTGGAAGTCGGACCCGAAAGCCCGCCTGATCATGCGTCTGCACAAGGGCGATCTGGTCGAGATCGAGGACAACGGCGAGCTCCGGGTCAAACGCGTCGTCCGGATCAACCCGTCCGGCGGGCGTCTCTATCTGGCCGCGCACGACGAAGGCGGCGAACTCGCCAAGCGCCACGACGATGCCGACGACGCCTTCCGCTGGGACCTAGCGTCGATTTCGAAGCTCAAGGAGCGAGAGTGCGTCCTCGTTGCGCTGAATGCCGCCGGACATCGCATCACCGAGCATACATCGTCCTGACTAGGCATGGCTGCATATTGCCGATGATGAAAAGACGCATTCCTATCAAAGTCCCCCTACACACTAGGTGGGGAAGGAATGTTCCTGGTTTGACAACACACCCGTCGAAGCGCAGCGTTATCTCGCCGCCATTTTCGACGGCAGATAAGGAGCCATACAGTGAGAAAGCCAATAGGCACGACCGCTCGCACGGCGGAGATATGCCCGGAGTCAGGCGTCTGGAAAACTCAGACTCCGGGCACGACCGCCCCCATTGCTAAGGGCAACCGCATGCCGCCTTACAACGGCAGCGCGGTAGTTTGGATATTGATCCAATACGCCTAAGTATCAAGACCTACCCCTTCGGCTAAGGACCTTCCTCAACCGAGTGAGTAGGTTGCGGTTGGGCGCCGCATTCGTCTTTGCTAGCCCCGGCCCGTGCTTCACCGCACGGGCCGAACCGCGCTCCCCCCTTGCGAGAATCGAATCGCCTTCCCTCGCCGCACGTGTCCTCCTGTGGATATGCCGTGGATAACCCGGTGGAGGAAGCGCGGATGTTGGGACACATCGTCGAACTGGCCACGGACGGTGGCCGCCTGGGCGTCGATCGCGGCTTCCTGACGATCACGTCCGAAACGACGAGCGGCCGGATCCCGATCGACGACGTGGAAGCCGTCATCGCTTCCGCCCGCGGCTTGACCTACTCCAACTCCGCCCTCGCCGCTCTGGCCGGACGCGGCGCGCCCTTGGTGATCTGCGGCAAGGACTACGCCCCCGCCGCCGTCCTGATGCCCATGAGCGGCCATTTCGAACAGGGCGTCCGCATGGCGGCCCAGGCCTCGGCCGCCAAGCCCGTCAACAAACGCCTGTGGGCCCAGATCGTCCGCGCCAAGATCACCGCCCAGGCCGAGGCCCTTGATCGGGTCGGCGTTCCGTCCGCCCGCCTGCGCCGTCTGGCCGAAGCCGTGCGGTCGGGCGATCCCGACAACTGCGAGGCCCAGGCCGCTCAGGCCTACTGGACCGCCTTCATGGGCAAGGATTTCCGCCGCGACCGCACGGCCGGCGGCGTCAATGCCTTCCTCAATTACGGATACGCCGTCCTGCGCGCGGCCACGGCCCGAGCCATCGCCGGAGCCGGTCTGCATCCCTCGCTATCCATCCATCATCAGAGTCGCGGCGAAGCCTTGCGTCTGGCCGACGACCTAATGGAGCCGTTCCGCCCCGCCGTGGACCTGATCGGCCGCCAACTGCGCGACGAGGGCGTGATCGAAGTCGATCCCGCCGCCAAGGCGCGCCTGGCCGGCGCCTTGCACGCCGAATACGCCGCCGCCAACGGGCGAACGGCCCTCTCCCACTGCCTGTCCCGCCTGTGCGCCTCGGTCGTCCGCGTCTATCTGAGAGAGGGCGAAAAGCTGGAGTTCCCGCGGCCGCTGATTCCGCTCGATGACGCGCTTCACGACAAAGCGGCGTGATGGCGACCCTCTCCGGATATCGACTGATGTGGGTGATGGCGTTGTTCGATCTGCCGGTGGTGAGCAAGCCCGAACGCAAGCGCGCCACGGCGTTCCGCAACTTCCTGCTCGACCAGGGCTTTGAAATGGTGCAGTTTTCCGTTTACGCTCGGTTCGCCCCCGGCCGTGAGCGGGCTGAAGCGATCACCCGCAAGATCGGCGCGGCCGTCCCGGCGGACGGCAAGGTCGATATCCTCTATTTCACGGACAAGCAGTATGAGCAAATCATCAGCTTCCGCGGAAAAACGGCAGGACCTAAGCCCGGCAAAGCCCACCAGCTTGCTCTTTTCTGACTCTTCGGCACAGAAAAAAGGCCCTGCGAAACATGAGGTTCCGCAGGGCCCAATCTAGCAAAGGCGGCCGAGGCGCCCAACCGCAACTCCGCCGCGTCACGCATCTCTGCGGATTGAAATCTAGCAAAGGCGGCCGAGGCGCCCAACCGCAACCGTACTCGGCGGCGAACAACAACATCTCCAAATCTAGCAAAGGCGGCCGAGGCGCCCAACCGCAACCGCCAGGGCGAAGGTGTTGCCGGTGACCCCAATCTAGCAAAGGCGGCCGAGGCGCCCAACCGCAACCCTCCGAGGGATGGGCTTGAAGACGTCCCAAGTCTAGCAAAGGCGGCCGAGGCGCCCATCTCGGGCCTCGACAGAATTCACAATATTGTCAGAGTCTTATAAACCGCTTTCGAAGCGATCTCGAAAAATCCCGAAAGGCCTGAATCATTCCCACTCGATTACACGAACTATGACAAACACTTGTTTTAAAGTGACTTTTCAAGGAGGAACGCGCGCCAGACCGGCCTAAAGGCCGACCCAATCACAGCACCTTAAAAACACTCAGAAAATATACCGATGTAAAATGCGCGTGATTACAGCTTCTTTCGAGATGTATTTACAATATCGGCGAGACGAAAAGCCCGATCACTCGACTCAGTCAGTTTACGCCAAAATGACTCTGTTTGACGACTGCCCGATAGGCCCGATCGTGTGAAAGTCACTCGAGTGGAAGACCAACGGCATGATCCCGTCGGCTGCGGCTGCCCGGTGGAGGCGGAACAGGACTATATCGTGATCCCCGGCGGGTATCTCATTTTCGACCGAGCACTCGAGCCAAGCCGTCGCGTTCGCCAGGAAAACGGCTCCGCTTGGTGCCTCGTCATATTGCAGCTCTAAGAAGCGATCCCCCGTCGGCTGCGCCAGTTGGCGTGCCGTCGCCGCATGACCGTGGCCGAGGAATGAGATTCCGAGGCGCTCACGGCTGCGGAGCTGCCGCCAGGTCCATGAGCCGCGCTTGATGCAGACCGATACAAGCGCCGGTTCGAGCGAGACCGCGACGAAGGCGCTGGCGGTCATGCCGATGGGCTGACCATCATTCATGGCGCACAGGGCGGTGACTCCAGTCGGGAACCGACCGAAAAGTCGGCGGAGGTCGGTCTCTTCGCCGATGTCCCTCAGAAGGGTCATGTCGTCGGGCTTTGATGGGGCATGCGTCATGCGGGCGCCGTGACCGTTGGAACGGTCTCCTCCGGCCGTCGGCTGTAGCGCCGGGCGAGTGCGGCGCAGACCATCAGCTGCATCTGGTGGAACAGCATGAGGGGCAGGACGACCAGCCCCACGGTTGCCGCCGGGAAGATGATGTTGGCCATCGGCAGGCCGCTGGCCATGCTCTTCTTGGAGCCGCAGAAGACGATGGCGATCTCGTCCTCGACCGAGAACCGCAGCAGACGACTGACTAGCGTCGTAAAGACCAGCACAGCGGCCAGGATCGCGAGGTTCAGAAGCATCACCAGAGCCAGGTTCAGCGGCGTCACCTGGCTCCAGATGCCAGCCACCATTCCCGCGCTGAAGGCCGAATAGACCACAAGCAGGATCGACCCACGATCGACCAGCATAGTCAGCGTCTTCTGCCTCGTGAACCACTCGCCGACGAGAGGCCTCGCGCATTGCCCCAATACGAACGGCAGCAGGATTTGCAGGGCGATGTCCCGAACGGAGTCCAGCGACATGCCGGCGGACTGGGCGCTCAGGAAGATCGTGGCCAGTACGGGTGTGATCACCACCCCGGCCAGGTTGGACACCGACGCGCAGCAGATCGCGGCCGGGACGTTGCCGCGCGCAACCGAGGTGAAAGCGATCGAGGACTGCACCGTCGAGGGCAACAGGCACAAAAACAGCAGACCGGTGACCAGGCCGCCGTCCAGATAACCACGAGTCAGGGCGACGATCCCAAGTCCGATCATAGGGAAGACGACGAAGGTCGTGGCGAAGACCAGGCCCTGCAGCCGCCAGTGCGTGATGCCCGCCCAGATCGCCTGCGGAGAGATCTTGGCCCCGTAGATGAAAAACAGGATCGCGATGGCGGCATGCACCACCACATCGAGAACGTCCTTGCCCGTGCCGCGCGCGGGCAGGACCGCCGCCAGCGCCACCATCGCCATGATGGCGACAATGTAGGGATCCAGCCGGAGCCGGTTCAAAAGCGCGGTCATGGACGTCAGGCCGACAGCTCTTGGCGGATGATCTCGGCGCCGGCGCCGAGCGCCTTCAGCTTGCCGTTCGCGACCCGGCGAGACAGGGGCGCCATGCCGCAATTGGTGGCGGGATAGAGTTTGTCGGCGTCGACGAACTGAAGCGCCTTTCGCAGGGTGTCGGCGACTTCTTCTGGAGTCTCGATGATATCGGTCGCCACGTCGATGGCGCCGACCATCACCTTCTTGCCCCGGATCAGTTCGATCAGATCCATCGGCACGCGCGAGTTCTGGGCCTCGAGCGAGATGATGTCGATGCTGGAGGTCTGCAGCTTGGGGAAGGCTTCCTCATACTGGCGCCACTCCGAGCCGAGGGTCTTCTTCCAGTCGGTGTTAGCCTTGATGCCGTAGCCGTAGCAGATGTGCACGGCCGTCTCGCACTTCAGGCCTTCGGCCGCCCGCTCCAGGGTCGCGACGCCCCAATCGTTCACCTCGTCGAAGAAGACGTTGAAGGCGGGCTCGTCGAACTGGACGATGTCCACACCGGCGGCCTCCAACTCGCGCGCCTCCTCGTTGAGGATTTTCGCGAACTCCCAAGCCAGTTTCTCGCGACTGCCATAATGGTCGTCGTAGAGGGTGTCGATCATCGTCATCGGCCCTGGCAGGGCCCATTTGATCGGCTGGTCGGTCTGCGCCCGCAGGAACTTTGCGTCCTCGACGAAGACCGATTTCGGACGGCAGACCGCCCCCACCACTACCGGGACGCTGGCGTCATAGCGGTTGCGGATCCGCATGGTCTTGCGGTTTTCGAAATCCACCCCGTCCAAGTGCTCGATGAAGGTGGTGACGAAATGCTGGCGGGTCTGTTCACCGTCGCTGACGATATCGATGCCGGCGCGGCGCTGATCGTCCAGCGACAGGCGCAGGGCGTCCTGCTTGGCCTCGATCAGCTCATCGCCTTGTAGCTTCCAGGGCGACCACAGGGTCTCGGGTTCGGCCAGCCAGACGGGCTTAGGCAGGCTGCCGGCGGTCGAGGTGGGCAACAGGGTTTTCATATTGGGAGACTCTGAACTTCTGGACGGATCAAGCGGCGAAACTGGCGGACCATTGGTCGAGGACCGCCCGGTGCGGTTTGATGAACCGCTCCTCGACGAACTTGCCCTGTTCGACAGCCAGTCGGCTGCGCTCCTCGCGGTCGTAGACGATGCGGGTCAGCGAGTAGTCCTGGTACTTCAGGCTCGGCTGATACTGCTCCGTCGCCGGCGAGTTGGCATTATAGATCTCGGGCCGATAGATCTTCTGGAAGGTCTCCATCGTGCTGATGGTGCTGACCAGTTCGAGATCGGTGTAGTCGCCGGTCAGGTCGCCGATGTGATAGAAGGCGAACGGCGCGACGCTGCCCTTGGGCATGAAGTAGCGGACCTTCATCCCCATCTTCGCGAAATACTGATCGGTCGGCGAGAACTCGTTGTTGTCGTATTCCAGACCGAGCACCGGGTGCTCGGCACCGATGCGATGATAGGTCTTGTTGCTCGACACGCTCAGGCAGATCACCGGCGGCTTGGCGAAATTATCGCGATAGGCGCTGGAGTTCAGGAAGTGTTTGAACAGCCTGCCGTGCAGGTCGCCGAAGTCATCCGGCGCCCGACCATGGGTCTTCATATGCTCCGGCAGAACCACGCTGAAATCGTAGTCGCGAACGTAGGAGGAGAAGTTGTTGCCGACGATCCCGTCGATACGCGCGCCGGTCTGTTGATCGACAATCGTTGTCTGCAGGATTTCGATCAGCGGGAAGGCGTCGGCGGTTTCGCCCGGAGAGACGCTCATCTCGACGGAGACGATCTGAAGCTCGACCGCGTAGCGGTCTCCCCTCGGATTTTCCCAATGCGCCAGCGAGTTGAACCGGTTGTCGATCATCCGGAGCGTGCTGCGCAGGTTCTCCTGCCGGCTTTCCCCCCGAGCCAGATTGGCGAAATTCGTCGTGATCCGCGTGTTCTCGGCGGGGACGTAGTTCTCATCGAGCGCCGTGCGCTTGATGGTGAAGGTGAAATCGCTGCTCGCCATGGTCTCTGCCGTTGATGCTGTGACGAGACAGCGGACAGGGAGGCTCGACCGCTCGCGCGCGGAATCGACCCGTCGCGGCGCTCAAGCGACCTGACCGACACCCCGCCGGAGGACGTTATCTGTCGGGGCAGGTCTCCTGGCTCACGGGTCACGGCTTCCGGTCCGGCCTTCCCGGGGCGAACCCCCAGTGACACGAAATGGACCATCAGCTCGCCGCTCACAGTTGCGGGGGCAGCGCCGGCGTTACACCGGCTTCCCTCTTAGCTCCGCGCAGCCCGAGAGCCGCGCGCAGAACCTCGACGACGCCAGAGTGCCAGATTCGACCGCCAAGTCAATAAACATATAAAGATATCTTTATGTGTTTTACCATCATTCGTCGGTGGCGTTCGGCAAGACCACAGGCTCGCCAGGCGCTCAAACCCCTGCGCCGGACGCAACAGCGCCCTCAGGCCAGAGCCGTCGGATAGGGCGTGGCCGCGCTGCGATCCGGATCGATCAGCAGGGGTCTCCCGATCGGCGGGAAGGCGCGTTGCGGACAGGCGGTCCGTTCGCACACCTTGCAGCCCGCCCCGATGGGCGTGGCGGCTGTCAGGTCTGTCAGATCCAGCCCGTGAGAATAGATCAGTCGGGAGGCGTGTCGGATGTCGCAGCCCAGCCCCACCGCGAAGGTCTTGCCGGGCGCGCCGTAGGCGGGGCTCGGACTGCCCACCGTCCGCGCGATCCAGAGATAGGTGCGCCCGTCGGGCATCTGGGCCATCTGCGTCAGGACGCGACCGGGCTGTGTGAAGGCCTCATAGACGTTCCAGAGCGGACAGGAGCCGCCCACCCGGGAGAAGTGGAAGTCCGTCGCCGACTGGCGCTTGGAGATGTTTCCGGCCCGGTCCACCCGCACGAAAAAGAACGGCACGCCCTGGGCGCCGGGCCGCTGCAACGTCGAAAGACGGTGGCAGACCGTCTCGAAACCGACCCCGAAGTGGCGGCCCAACCGAACGATGTCGTAGCCGAACGCCTCGGCCTGACGCAGGAAGTCGGCGTAAGGCAGCAAGACCGCGCCGGCGAAATACTGGGCGAGACCAATGCGCAGCAGATCGCGCGCTTCGGGCTCCTTCAGGTCGGCGGCGTTCAGCAGCCCGTCAATGACCTCGCCGAACTCCAGGAAGGCCAGCTGCATGGCCATCTGAAAGGCCTGCTGGCCCTGTTTCGTAAAGGGCGAGACGTGGAGCGTACGGTTCAGCGGGTCGAAGCGCCGCTGAGCCGCCTCCCCTTCGTCGACGATGACGCGAACGCCGTGCCGCTCCCCCAGCCAGGCCTCCAACCCGGGACGCACCTGCCGCGGCGAGAGACCGGCGGCCCCATACAGGCGTTCGGCGGCTTCATCGAGTTCGGCCACATGGTTGCGACGCGAATAGAAGAAGTCCCGAACCTGCTCGAAGGGCATCCGCGCGGGCGCGGCGGAATCGAAGTCTTCACCGAGCCGAAGCGCCATGGCTTCGGCCCTGTCCGCGCTCTGACGCGCCTTGCGATGCAGGCCGACGAGCGCCCGGCCGACCCCCGGCATGTTCAGGGCCAGTTCGCGCAGCTCCGCCGTGGAGATCTGTTCCGCACCGCCCTCGACGAGAGCCTCCCTGACGTCGGAGATCAGCCGTCCCTCCTCGTCCTCCGAGAAGAACTGGACGTCGACCCCGAACGCCGCGTTCAGCTTCAGGAGCAACGGCACGGTCAGCGGCCGCTGGTTCTGCTCGATCTGGCTGAGATAGCTGTTGGAAATGCCGAGCGCCTGGGCGACGGCCGTCTGGGTCAGATTGCGCTCTTCGCGCAACCGCCGCAATCGAACGCCCATGAAGGTCTTGCTCATCCGCTTTTACAACTTTCACAATTACACACGCCATTTTTGCAAGTATCCGCAATACATTGTCAGCGCAGAACGGCCTTTCTGCAAATATTGTAAAATTTTCGAGCAAGCAATAACTCGCTCCGCGATGGAAGATCAGCCGCCGGCGCTCTCAGCAGGCACAAAGACCGATCCTTCCATCAATCGCCTGGCGCTCCGGCTCATCACCGCCTTCGAGACGGTCCAGTCACCGTTGCGTTCGACCGCTTCGGCGCCAACCCGCAACACGCCGGAAGGATGGCCGAACCGGACGGCGCTCCGCGCTCCGCCGCCAGCGGCGAGATTGACGAGGGTTCCAGGCACCGCAGCCGCCGCAGCGATGGCGACCGAGGCGGTGCCCATCATCGCATGATGCAGCTTCCCCATCGACATCGCCCGCACCAGCAGATCGACGTCTGAAGCGAGGATCCGACGACCGTTGGAGACGACGTGGTCGACCGGCGGGGCTACAAAGGCGATCTTGGGCGTATGCTGGCGCTTAGCCGCGCCCTCAACCGTGTCGATCAGGCCCATGCGAACCGCGCCGATGGCCCGCAGCGCCTCGAACCGATTGAGGGCCACGGGGTCGCCGTTGATCGCCTCCTGCAACTCCGTGCCCGCGTAACCGAGGTCCGTGGCATTAACGAAAATGGTCGGAATGCCCGCGTTGATCAGGGTGGCCGTCAACTTGCCGCCTGCGACGAGCTCGTCGGGCACGTCCAGCTCATCGATCAGGTTGCCGGTCGGGAATATCGCCCCGCCGTCTTCCCCTTCATCAGCGGGGTCCATGAACTCCAGCACGATCTCGGCGGCTGGGAAGGTCACGCCGTCCAGTTCGAAATCGCCTGTCTCCTGCACCACGCCGCCGCTGACCGGCACATGAGCGATGATCGTCTTGCCGATATTGGCCTGCCAGATGCGCACGGTGCGCACGCCGTCGGGCCCGATGGGCACATAGCCGGCGTGGATCGCGAACGCGCCCGCCGCCGTCGACAGGTTTCCGCAGTTGCCCGACCAATCGACGAAGTCGGTGTCGATAGAGACCTGACCGTACAGGTAGTCGACGTCGTGGTCCGGCCGGGCGCTCGGCGAGACGATGACGCATTTCGAGGTGCTGGACGTCGCGCCGCCCATGCCGTCGATATGCTTGCCGTAGGCGTCGGGACTGCCGATCACCCGCTGGAACAGCCTGTCCCGAGGTGGTCCCGGAACGCGGCAAGCCTCCGGCAAATCCTCCAACCGGAAGAAGACGCCTTTGGACGTGCCGCCGCGCATATAGGTGGCGGGGATGCGTATCTGTGGACCGTGGCTCATCAGGCGGCGGCCTCCTGTTCCAGGAAGTCCTGGGCGAAGCGCTGCAGCACCCCGCCGGCCTCGTAGATCGAGACCTCCTCGGCGGTGTCGAGACGGCATTTCACCGGCACGGTCTCCTCCACGCCGTCGGCGCGATGGATGACCAAGGTCAGCTCGGCGCCCGGCGCCGGCTGGCCGACGACGTCATAGGTCTCGGTCCCGTCCAGCTTCAGGCCGAGTCGGGTCGCGCCGCCCACGAACTCCAGTGGCAACACGCCCATGCCGATCAGGTTGGTGCGGTGAATGCGCTCGAACCCCTCGGCGACGATGGCCTCGACGCCGGCCAGACGCACGCCCTTGGCGGCCCAGTCGCGCGACGAGCCTTGGCCGTAGTCGGCGCCGGCGATGATGATCAACGGCTGGCGGCGTCCCAGATAGGTCTCGATCGCCTCCCACATGCGGACGACCTCGCCGTCCGGCTCCAGCCGCGCCAGCGAGCCCTTCTTCACCGCCCCGTCCACCACGGCCATCTCATTGACCAGCTGGGGGTTGGCGAAGGTGGCGCGCATGGCGGTCAGGTGGTCGCCACGGTGCGTGGCGTAGGAGTTGTAGTCTTCCTCCGGCACGCCCATCGCCGTCAGGTACTCGCCCGCCGCCGAGGTCGGCAGGATGGCGTTCGAAGGCGACAGGTGATCGGTCGTGATATTGTCCGGCAGGATCGCCAGCGGCCGCATGCTCTTGAGCGTGCGCGGGCTGGCGGCCAGGGCGCCGAGGCCCTCGGTATCCCAGTAAGGCGGACGGCGGATGTAGGTCGACATCGGCCGCCAGTCGTAAAGCGGGCTGACCGGGGCGCCGATGACGGTCCGGCGCGCGAACATCGGCTCATAGACGTTGCGAAACTGCTCGGGCTTCACATGCTCGCCGACGATGGCGTCGATCTCGGCGTCCGTGGGCCACAGGTCCTTCAGACGGATTTCGCTTCCGTCCGAGGCGACGCCCAGCACGTCCTGCTCGATGTCGAACCGCACCGTCCCGGCGATGGCGTAGGCGACCACCAGCGGCGGCGAGGCGAGGAAGGCCTGTTTCGCATAGGGGTGAATACGGCCGTCGAAATTGCGGTTCCCGGACAGGACGGCGGTCGTATAGAGATCGCGCTCGACGATCTCCTGCTGGATCACCGGATCCAGGGCGCCCGACATGCCGTTGCAGGTGGTGCAGGCGAAGCCGACGATACCGAAGCCCAACGCTTCGAGCTCGGCCAGGAGCCCCGCCTCTTCCAGATACAGTTTGGCGACCTTCGAACCGGGCGCGAACGACGTCTTCACCCAGGGCTTGCGGTCCAGCCCTAGGGCGCGCGCCTTCTTCGCCACCAGACCGGCGGCCACGACATTGCGCGGATTGGAGGTGTTGGTGCAACTGGTGATGGCGGCGATGATGACGGCGCCGTCCGGCATCAGCCCCTCGCGCTCCTCGACCAGCGCCCCTTCAAGATCGACGGCCACGCCGCGTTCGTGCAGGGCAGAGGTCGGCAGGCGGCGGTGCGGATTCGACGGCCCCGCCAGATTGCGCTCGACCGTCGACAGGTCGAACTCCAGCACCCGCTCGTATTCGGCGGTCTTCAGCGCCTCGGCCCACAGGCCGGTCGTCTTCGCATAGGTCTCGACCAGGCCGATCTGTTCGGACTCGCGGCCGGTCAGGCGCAGATAGTCGAGGGTCTGCTGGTCGATGTAGAACATCGCCGCCGTCGCCCCGTATTCCGGGCACATGTTCGAAATGGTCGCACGGTCGCCGATGGTCAGGCTATCCGCCCCGGTTCCGAAGAACTCTAGCCAGGCGCCGACGACCCGTTCCTTGCGCAGGAACTCGGTCAGGGCCAGGACGATGTCCGTGGCGGTGATGCCTTCAGGCCGCCGCCCCGTCAGCTTCACGCCCACGATGTCGGGCAGACGCATCATCGACGGACGGCCCAGCATGACCATCTCGGCCTCCAGCCCGCCGACGCCGATGGCGATCACGCCCAGCGCATCGACGTGCGGCGTATGGCTGTCGGTGCCGACGCAGGTGTCGGGAAAGGCCACGCCGTCGCGCGCCTGGATGACCGGGCTCATCTTCTCCAGATTGATCTGGTGCATGATGCCGTTGCCGGCCGGGATGACGTCCACGTTCTCGAACGCCCGCCTGGTCCATTCGATGAAGTGGAAGCGGTCCTCGTTGCGGCGGTCCTCGATGGCGCGGTTCTTCTCGAAGGCCTCGGGGTCGAAGCCGGGCGCCTCGACGGCCAGAGAGTGGTCGACGATCAGCTGGGTCGGCACCACCGGATTGATCTTGGCCGGATCGCCGCCCTGATCGGCGATGGCGTCGCGCAGGCCCGCCAGATCGACCAGCGCCGTCTGGCCCAGGATGTCGTGGCAGACCACGCGGGCCGGATACCAGGGGAAGTCCAGATCGCGTTTGCGCTCGACGATCTGTCTCAGGGCGTCGTCCAGCAACGCCGGATCGCACCGCCGCACCAGTTGTTCCACCAAGACCCGCGAGACGTAGGGCAGGCCATCGTAGGCGCCGGGCTGAATGGCGTGAATCGCAGCCCGACCGTCGAAATAGTCGAGGGTCGTGCCGAGCAGCCGCCGACGGTAGGCCTCATTCATTGGAGCCGAATTCCCTGATCATCATCGGGGTCATTATCGGCTTGGGACCGGCGCGACGGAACGCCTGAAAGGGCGGAGGTTTGTGAACGCCGCCTTGTAAATCGGCAAACTTTGCGGACGCCTGCAGGTTTACAGCTTTCGCGGATTTGCAGGTTCCGGTCCGCAGTTTTCCGCGCTTTCAGTCCTTCTGAGACGCGCCGAGGCGTGAATATTCGCAGGCCTCGCGGATGATCCGCTGTCCGAGGCCGTCATGTCGTCGCCGACGCCGTTTTCCCCTGAAGAGACCCGCTTCGCGGAAATGGTCTTCCCGGAACAGGCCAACCATTACGGCGCCCTGTTCGCCGGTTCGGCGCTCGCCCTTTTGAGCAAGGCCGCCTTCGTCGCCGCCAGCCGTCGCGCGCGCAACGACGTCGTCATGGCGCGGTCGGAGGCGACGGATTTTCATACCCCCGTCCGGGTCGGCGAACTGCTGGACATGGTCGCGCGCGTCATTCGGGTCGGCCAGACCTCCCTGACCGTCGAGGTCGAGGGCGTCGCCGAAACACTGTCCACCGGCGCGCGCCGGCCGGCGCTGCACGGCCGGTTCGAAATGGTCGCGGTCGACGCCGACGGCCGCCCGACCCCCATCGCGCTCCAACCCGCTCTCGGCGCCCAGGCCCACGCCGGCGTCCAATAACCTTTCGAGGAAATCCCATGTCCGAAGTCGCTGTCGCTCCTGGCGTGAAGCCGAAGAAGTCCGTCGCCCTTTCCGGCGTGCTCGCCGGCAACACGGCCCTGTGCACCGTCGGCCGATCCGGCAACGACCTGCACTATCGCGGCTACGACATCCTGGACTTGGCCGAGACCAGCGAGTTCGAGGAGATCGCCCACCTCCTGATCCACGGGGTGTTGCCTAACCCGGCCCAACTCAAGGCCTACAAGGCCAAGCTGAAGTCACTGCGCGGCCTGCCGGCGGCGGTGAAGTCGGCGCTGGAGACGGTGCCCGCCGCCGCCCACCCGATGGATGTGATGCGCACCGGCGTCTCGGCCCTGGGCTGCGCCTTGCCGGAGGCGCACGATCACAACCACCCGGCCGCCCGCGACATCGCCGACCGTCTGATCGCCTCGCTCGGCTCAATGCTGCTCTACTGGCACCACTTCAGCCAGAACGGCCGGCGGATCGAGGTCGAGACCGACGACGAGACCATCGGCGGCCACTTCCTTCACCTGCTGCACGGGGTGCCGCCATCGCACGGCTGGGTGCGCGCCATGCACACCTCGCTGATCCTCTACGCCGAGCATGAGTTCAACGCCTCGACCTTCACCGCCCGCGTGATCGCCGGCACCGGCTCGGACATGTTCTCGGCCATCGCGGGGGCCATCGGCGCCCTGCGCGGTCCCAAGCACGGCGGCGCCAACGAGGTCGCCTTCGACATCCAGAAGCGCTACGCCGACGCCGACGAGGCCGAGGCCGACATCCGCCGCCGCATGGAGGCCAAGGAGGTCATCATCGGCTTCGGCCACCCGGTCTATACGATCTCGGACCCGCGCAATGTGGTTATCAAGCGCGTCGCCAAACAGCTGTCCGACGAGGCTGCATCGACCAAGATGTACGACATCGCCGAACGCATCGAGAGCGTCATGATGGACGAGAAGAAGATGTTCCCGAACCTCGACTGGTTCTCGGCCGTCTCCTACCACATGATGGGCGTGCCCACGGCGATGTTCACCCCGCTGTTCGTCATTTCGCGCACCACCGGCTGGGCGGCGCATGTGATCGAGCAGCGCATCGATAACAAGATCATCCGCCCCTCGGCCAACTACACCGGCCCCGAGAACCTGACGTTCGCCCCCCTCGCCGAACGCGCCTAAGACGGCCCCAAGAGCTTACGGAGTTCCCATGCCCTACCTCGTCGCCGACGACCTGCCGAGCGAGTCCGCCGGCAAGCGCTTCCGCGCCGCTCTCGCCCGCGACGGCATCTGGCAGCTGCCGGGCGCCCACAACGGCCAGGCGGCGATCCAGGCGCGGAACGCGGGCTTCGACGGCCTCTATCTGTCGGGCGCGGCCATGACCGCCTCCATGGGTCTGCCGGACCTGGGCATCATCACCGTGGACGAGGTCGCCTTCTTCATCCGCCAGATCGCGCGCGCCTCGGGCCTGCCGCTGCTGGTGGACGGCGACACCGGCTATGGCGAGGCGCTCAACGTCATGCACATGGTGCGGACCTTCGAGGAGGCCGGCGCCGGGGCCGTCCACCTGGAAGACCAGATCCTGCCCAAGAAGTGCGGTCACCTGAACGGCAAGGCCCTGGTCCCGGCTCTCGACATGGCCGCCAAGGTCGCCGCCGCCAAGAAGGCCAGCCGCGACATCGTCATCATGGCCCGCACCGACGCCGCAGGCGTGGAAGGCTTCGACGCCGCGGTGGACCGCGCCAAGATGTACGTCGACGCCGGCGCCGATTGCATCTTCCCGGAGGCCCTGAACACCCGCGACATGTTCGAGAAGTTCGCCAAGGCGATGCCGGGCGTGCCGCTGCTGGCCAACATGACCGAATTCGGCAAGACGCCCTTCTACACCGCGACCGAGTTCGAGGAGATGGGCTACAAGCTGGTGATCTGGCCGGTGTCCTCGCTGCGCGCCGCCAACAAGGCCCAGGAAGAGCTCTACGCCTCGATCAAGGCCAATGGCGGAACGCACAAATACATCGACCGCATGCAAACCCGTCAGGAACTCTACGACACCATCGGCCTGCACGCCTTCGAAGAGTTGGACGCGTCGATCATCAAGACCATCGTCCCGCAGGGCATGCCGCAGGAGGGCTGAGCCGCCTCGGCATTCATGCTAGACGCTCGCCCATGACCGACACACCCCGATCGCCAAAGGAGTTCGCTCGTCCAGTCCTCGTCCCACCGGGCGGCGAGACCAAGGTGCTGCTGCACTCCTGCTGCGCGCCCTGCTCGGGCGAGGTGATGGAGGCGATGCTGGCGTCGGGCATCGACTACACGATCTTCTTCTACAATCCGAACATCCATCCGGAGAAGGAATACCTGCTTCGCAAGGATGAGAACGTCCGCTTCGCTGAGAAGCACGGCGTACCCTTCATCGACGCCGACTACGACAAGGACAACTGGTTCAAGCGCGTCAAAGGCATGGAGTGGGAGCCGGAGCGCGGCATCCGCTGCACCATGTGTTTCGACATGCGCTTCGAGCGCACGGCGCTCTACGCCCATGAGCACGGTTTCCCGATCATGACGTCCAGTCTGGGTATCAGCCGCTGGAAGGACATGAACCAGATCAACGGCTGCGGCGAGCGCGCCGTGAAGCCCTACGACGGCCTCAGCTACTGGGACTACAACTGGCGCAAGGGCGGCGGCGCCTCGCGCATGATCGAGATTTCGAAGCAGGAAGAGTTCTACCAGCAGGAATATTGCGGCTGCGTTTATTCGCTGCGGGACACCAACCTGCATCGCCGCGAGACCGGCCGGAAGTCGATCGAACTGGGCACACAGTTCTACCGGATCGTGGACCGCAGCTGATGTGCGCACCCAAGCGTGCGCCGCCTGACCAGCACCCGGCTCAGGTGTTGCCCTGGATTCTCAAACGGCTCGATCCTGCTGCAGCCCTGCCGCGTCAGGGTTGGTGTTCTGGCGCTTAACTCGGCGATCCCGCGTATCGCCCGATCCATTCGACGGTTCTGGCGACGCCGCCGAAGGGATAAAACTGCAGTCGGACAACACCGTGTCCGGCGCCCAGGCCGGCCGCCAAATGATCAACGAAGTCGCCTGGCCCCGCCGTCCACACCAACTCGCTCGCTGAAACGCCATACTTGGAAAGCACGGATGTGGAAGCGCTGACCCCGCATCGTGCGGCGAAGCGCAACAGGGTGGCGACACCCGCCGGACCCGGCACGCTAATCCAGACTAGATAGTCCAGTCCCCGCTCGCGCAGCGCTTTCAGCCAGGCCAAAACGACCTCGGCGTCGAACGTAAACTGTGTGACAATCAGGGGCGTCATGCCGCGATCCGCGATGCTTCGGCATTTCGTCTCAAGAACGGACCAGCATTCCACCTCGCTCAGCACCGGATGGCCTCCGGGATGCCCCGCCACGCCTATGATCTTGACGCCGGATCGCTCGAAAACGCCTGTCGAGATCAGGGATGCGCTATCCCGGAATGGGGCGCCCCTGACGGCGGTATCTCCTCCGACGATAAGGCAGCGATCCACCCCGGCCTCGCGAACCATCCGAGACAGCACGGTCTCGAACCCGCTCGACGACGCGATCTGCGCGCAACGATGTGCGGCATGGGGTTGAAGCCCAGCCGATGAACCTCTCGCGCCGCCGCGATGCGCGCATCGTCGTTCTCGTGAGAAAGGTCGGTGATGGACACCACAGACCTCGGCGGCATGCCGGACGCCGCTTTGGCGAGCGCGGGGATGTCCCTGATCGTCACCTCCAGCGAATGGGCGTCTATAACAGCGCTTCGGACAGTCGGCCCCACCGGATTGATCATGGGCGTTGTCATCGTATTCTCGACCGCCGAGCGCCACTCATGCGATCCCGGTCTCTGCTGCGCCGACCGCCCCTGTCGGTCATTTTGTAGGACTTTGGTTTTGGTCGAATATTTCGCAATGCGGCGTCGGTAAGCATGCCGTTTTGACTCCAAAAGACCGTCAGGCGCTTTCGAGGTCTTTCGGGATCATTTTCCTTAGCCAAATCTGTTGCTTGGCTCGAAAGAAGACCGTCAGGACGCTCTAGGCCCCCTGACCGTATGGAGCGGAGTCCGGGCGGGCAATGGCTGCAGGACCGTCAGAGCGACCGACGCGGACGAAAGCAGCCCCTCGAATGGTACCGAGAGGCTGAGAAGTATTTTATCTTATAAGTCGGTGTTTTAGGTCGGCTTTCGGAAGCCCTACGAAAAGATTCAGAAGCCTCTGAATCATTCCCACTCGATCGTCCCCGGCGGTTTGGACGTCACGTCATAGACGACGCGATTGACGCCGCGGACCTCGTTGATGATGCGCGTGGCGGTCTTGGCCAGAACGTCCCAGGGGAACTGATAAAAGTCGGCCGTCATGCCGTCGGTCGAGGTGACAGCGCGCAGGGCCAGCACCTTCTCGTAGGTGCGGGCGTCGCCCATGACGCCGACCGTCTTGACCGGCAGCAGCACGGCGAACGCCTGCCAGATGTCGTCGTAGAGGCCCGCCTTGCGGATTTCGTCCAGATAGATGGCGTCGGCGTCCTGGAGCGTGGCGACGGCGTCCGGCGTGATCTCGCCGGGGATGCGGATGGCCAGGCCCGGCCCGGGGAACGGGTGGCGGCCGACGAAGGCGTCGGTCAGGCCCAGCTCGCGGCCCAGGGCGCGGACTTCGTCCTTGAACAGTTCGCGAAGGGGCTCGACCAGCTTCAGCTTCATGAAGTCCGGCAGGCCGCCGACGTTGTGGTGGCTCTTGATCACGTGCGAGGGGCCGCCGGTCGGGGACACGCTCTCGATCACGTCGGGATATAGGGTGCCCTGGGCCAGGAAGGCGGCGCCTTCGATCTTGTTCGCCTCGCGGTCGAACACCTCGATGAAGACGCGGCCGATGGTCTTGCGCTTGGTCTCGGGGTCGGAAACGCCGGCCAGTTGACCCAGGAATTCCTGAGACGCATCAACGTGCACCAGCGGGATGTTGTAGTGCTCTCGGAACAGGGTCGTGACCTGCTTGGCCTCGTCCTTGCGCAGCAGGCCGGTGTCGACGAAGACGCAGGTCAGCTGGTCGCCGATGGCTTCGTGGATCAGCACGGCGGCGACCGATGAGTCGACCCCGCCCGACAGGCCGCAGATGACCTTGGCGTCGCCGACCTGCTCGCGAATCTTGGCGATCTGCTCGTCGCGATAGGCGGCCATGGTCCAGTCGCCGGTCAGGCCCGCCACCCCATGGGTGAAGTTCTTCAGCAGCTGCGCGCCGCGCGGGGTGTGCATCACCTCCGGGTGGAACTGCACGCCATAGATCTTGCGCGCCTCGTCGGCGATGGCGGCGAAGGGGGCGCCTTCCGAGGTGGCGATGACCTGGAAGCCGTCCGGCAGGGCCGTGACGCGGTCGCCGTGGCTCATCCACACCGGTTCGCGGTGGTCGACGGCGCCGATGCCGGCGAACAGGGGGCTGTCCTGGGTGATGACGATCTCGGCGCGGCCGAACTCGCGATGGTGGCCGCTTTCGACCTTGCCGCCCAGTTCGGCGCAGATCAGCTGCTCGCCGTAGCAGATGCCCAGGATCGGCGCGCCGTGGTTGAACACGGCGTGGTCGACGCGCGGGCTGTCAGCCTCGGTGGTCGAACTCGGCCCCCCCGACAGGATGATGGCCTGCGGCGACATCGCCTTCAGGGCCTCGCCGGCCTTGTTGTAGGGGTGGATCTCGCAATAGACGCCGGCCTCGCGCAGGCGGCGCGCGATCAGCTGGGTCACCTGGCTGCCGAAATCGACGATGAGCACCTTCTGGTGTTGGGTCGGCTGGGTCATGAGGTCGAATCCGGGGCGAGCGTGTGGGCGGGGTCTTGGCCTTGCGGGGCCGGTATTTCAAGCGCGGCGAGGCCGCTGGCCTCCAGCACGGCGATCAGCCGGTCCAGGGCGGCGGCCAGCGTTTCGTCCACCTGGACCAGGGGAGAGCGCCAGTCGTCCAGCCCGGTCAGTTCGGCCTTGCCGTCCGATACGCCGCGCAGGGCGACCAGCGGCGCGCCGAAGGTCTGGGCGGCGCGGACCAGAGCCCAGGTCTCCATGTCCACCATCTCGGCGTCGATGGCGTCATAGGCGGCGCCGGAGACGACGTTCGCGCCGGTGGACAGGCGCGCCGTCGGCACATCGGGAATGGGACACGGCAGCGGCAGGACGGCCGGCTGGTCCAGCAGCGGCGTCACGCCCTTGGGAAAGCCCAGGGCGCTGGCGTCCATGTCGCGATAGCTCACCGACGACGCCTGGTAGACGGCGGCGTGTTCCAACTCGCGCGATCCGCAGGAACCGAGCGAGACGATCAGGTCGGGCGTCGTCCCCGCCGCCTCCAGCCGCGCCAGGGCGTGGGTCAGGGTCACCGCGCCCTCCACCGGACCGATGCCCGTGATCAGCGGATCGATGCGGGCGCGCAGATGGTCGCCGTACTCGGCCGGGGCGGCCATGACCGGCAGGACCGATACGGCGCCGTATCGCTCCAGCCTCATGACGCGCGCTCATAGACGGCGACGAAGAAGCCGTCGGTGTTCGAGGTCGCGGGCGACAGGCGCAGGCGATGACCCGTCGCGAATTGAGCAAGGTCTCCCCGCAGCCATCCTCCCCCATCGGGGGGGGGGGACCGCGAAGCGGTGGAGGGGGCTAACCGCGCCGCCGGTGTCTGGGGCGAGCCCCCTCCACCCTCCTTCGGGCGGTTCCCCTCCCCCGATGGGGGAGGATTGAAGAGGGCGACAGGCCGGAACTCCGGGTGCGCGGCTTCGAAGGCGTCGGCGCTGGCCTCGTTCTCTCGGCTCAGCATCGAACAGGTGACATAGACCAGCCGCCCGCCCGGCTTCACCAGCCTGGACGCCTGGCCTAGTATGCGGACCTGAAGCGCGTGCAGGCGCTCGACCTCCTCGTCCGTCAGGCGCCAGGCGTCCTCGGGCCGGCGCCGCCAGGTGCCGGAGCCGGAACAGGGCGCGTCCACGAAGACCAGGTCGGCCTGGCCGTTCAGGTCCTCCAGCCCGCCGCCGTTCGGCCCCAGGACGCGCAGGTCGGCCTCGACCCCGGCGCGCTCCAGGCGCGGGCGGATGTTGTCGACGCGCTTCTTCACGACGTCGCAGGCGACCAGCGTCCCCTCCCCGCCCATGGCCTGGGCCAGGCCCAGGGTCTTGCCGCCGCCCCCGGCGCAATAGTCGACCACCGTCATGCCGGGCGCCGCGCCCGCCAGCCAGCAGGCGACCTGGCTGCCCTCGTCCTGGATCTCGACCGCGCCGGACCTGAAGACGTCCAGCGCCTGGACGTTCGGCGGTGGCTCGGACGACAGGCGCAGGCCCCAGGCGGACCAGGGCGTCCGTTCGGGCGCCAGGCCGGCCTCGACCAGTTCGGCCTCGACCGCCTCCACCGTCGCGCGGGCGCCGTTGACGCGCAGGTCGATGGGCGCGCGCGGCTGCATCAGGGCGCGGGCTTCCTCGGTCCAGCGCTCGCCGAAGGTCGTCTTGAAGTCCTCGACCACGAACTCGGGCAGGCCGGCGGCGACCCAGCCCGGCAGGTCGCCCTCGCCGGCGGTGATGCGGCTGCGCTCCTGCTTGGACAGCGGCCGGGGCCCATAGCCGTCGCCCGAATGCAGCGCCTCGATCTCCTCCAGCGGCAGGCCGTCCAGCGCCGACAGGGAGCCGATCACCAGCGCCCGGCCGTCCTCGCGCCCGCCCATGATCCACGACAGTCGGCCGCGCGCGCGCAGCACCTTGTAGACCCGGTCGGCGATGGCGCGGCGGTCCTTGGACCCGGCGTAGCGGTTGGCGGTTCCCCAGGCCTTCAGCACCGCCTCAGCCGGCTGGCGGCCCTGGGCGATGGAATCCAGGATGGAGGCGGCGGCGGCGAGGCGGGCGGCAGGGGTCAATCGGGTCTCAGAGGAAAAGCGCCGCCAGCACCATCAGCAGTCCCGCGAGCGAGACCACCCAGACCAGCGATCGGATGTAGGGAACGCCCAGGGCGTACAGCGGAACATAGGCGACGCGCGCCCAGAAATAGAGGGCGGCGCCCCAGCCGGTCAGGGTGCCGTCGCGACCCGCAACATGCGCGATCAGCACCGCGCCGATGAACAGCGGCAGGGTCTCGTAGAGGTTGGCCTGGGCGCGCTCAAGCCGGCCGGTCAGGGGGCGCGTCGCGACGCGCGTCTCGTCGCGCGGCCCCGCATTCCACTTCGAGCCGAACTCCGCCGTCCGCGCGCCGGCCGGCAGGAAGACCTGCACCAGCGCCAGGACCAGCGTCAGCGCCAGATAGGTCAGTTCGGTCGTCATGGCCGGTCTTCCTTTCTACCCCTGGCGATAGTTCGGCGCCTCGCGCGTGATCATCACGTCGTGGACGTGGCTCTCACGCAGGCCCGCGCCGGTGATGCGCACGAAGCGGGCGCGTTTCTGGAACTCGGCGACCGTCGGCGCACCGACATAGCCCATCGACGCCCGCAAGCCCCCGACCAGCTGGTGCAGCACCGGGCTGATCGGCCCCTTGTACGGCGTCTGGCCCTCGATGCCCTCGGGCACCAGCTTTTCGGACGAGACTTCCTTCTGGAAGTAGCGGTCGGCCGATCCGCGCGCCATGGCGCCCACCGAGCCCATGCCGCGATACGACTTGTAGGACCGGCCCTGGTACAGGAAGACCTCGCCGGGGCTTTCGTCGGTGCCGGCGAACATGGAGCCCATCATGGCGACGCTGGCGCCCGCCGCGATGGCCTTGGCCAGGTCGCCCGAATATTTGATGCCGCCGTCGGCGATGACCGGCGCGCCCGACTCCCGTGCGGCCCGCGCCGCGTCCATCACAGCGGTCAGTTGCGGCACGCCCACGCCGGCGACGATGCGGGTGGTGCAGATGCTGCCCGGCCCGATGCCGACCTTCACCGCATCGGCGCCCGCGTCGATCAGGGCGCGGGTCGCGTCATAGGTGGCGACATTGCCGGCGATGATCTGGATGCGGTTCGACTCGCGCTTGATGCGCTCGACCACCGCCGCCACCGACGAGGAGTGGCCGTGGGCGGTGTCGATCACCACCACGTCCGCGCCGGCCTCGGCCAGGGCCATGGCGCGCTCATAGCCGGCGTCGCCGACGGTGGAGGCGGCGCCGACCAGCAGGCGGCCCTGCTCGTCCTTGGCGGCGTTGGGGAAGGCCTGGGCCTTCTCGATGTCCTTCATGGTGATCAGGCCGACGGCGCGATAGTCCTCGTCCACCACGATCACCCGCTCGATCTTGCGGGTGCGCAGCAGTTCGCGGGCCTCGTCGCGTCCGGCGCCCTCGCGCACCGTGACCAGCTGGCCGGTGGTCATCAGGGCGGCGGCCTTGACGTTCGGATCGGATTCGAACCGCATGTCGCGGTTGGTCAGCATGCCGACCAACTTGCCCGACTTCGGATCGACCACCGGGAAGCCGGTGATCTTCTTGCGCGCCACGATCTCGCGCACCTCGCCCAGCGTCGTCTCGGGGCCGACGGTCACGGGATTGACCACCATGCCGCTCTCGTAGCGCTTGACGGCGCGGACCTCGTCGGCCTGCTCCTCGATGGTCATGTTCCGGTGCAGCACGCCCAGGCCGCCAGCCTGGGCCATGGCGATGGCCAGGCGGCTCTCTGTCACCGTGTCCATGGCGGAGGACAGCAGCGGGATGTTCAGCCGGATGTCGCGGGTCAGCTGGGTCGAGACATCGACCTCGGCCGGCATGTGGTCCGATGCGCCGGGTTCGAGCAAAACATCGTCGAAGGTTAGGCCTTCGCGTATCTCCATGGGGAGTCTCCGTTTTGCGGGCCGCGTATAACGGGATGCGCCCCCTCCCGGCAAGGGGCGCGAGGCTGCATCGCAATGTTTCGGCGATCACGCTTGGCGACAGATCGCGACCGCCTACCAGGCGCCGAGTTCGCGCAACTGCCGCACCAGCTCGTCCGGCGCCTCGCCCGCGTCCAGGATGTCCAGGTCCGCCGGCGCGTCCTTGGGGTCCAGATAGCGCCAGCCCTGGAACGGCCGCCGCGCCAGCGGCGAGGTGCGGATCACGCGCGGCTCCAGGGTGATCTCGCAGCGGCTGGCCTTGCCCTCGCCCAGGGTCGCGATGTCCAGGATCGGCTGCCGGCACAACACCACGCCCTTGACCACCCAGTACAGCGAGCCGCCGTCCTCGATCTCCGAGGCGCGCTTGGGCGTCATGCGCGTATGGACCACCAGCGGCCGGCCGCCCGCCGCACGGCGCTCCAGCCATTCGACGTCGGAGACGCCGACGCACAGCTTGATCAGGTGAAGAGGCATGAGGCGCGCTTAGCACCTCGCGCCCGCCGCGACACCCCCGCCCCGCATCACGATAAATGTTCTTGCTTTGTTCCTATGCTTGAGTCACCTTCCGCCCATGGAAGCCGCGAAGGGACGAGGCGCGCGTTCGAATGCGACCAGCCGCTACGACAGCGACAAGCGAGAGGTCTTCGACGACGGCTGGACGGCCGACGACGCAGAGGCCGCCCCGCTGCGCACCATCCTCACGCCCGAGCACGCGCGGACCATCATCGCCCGGAACGACAGTCCGGACATCGGTTTCGACCGCTCCATCAACCCCTACAAGGGCTGCGAACATGGCTGCATCTACTGCTACGCCCGTCCGTCCCATGCCTGGATGGGCCTATCCCCGGGCCTGGATTTCGAGAGCCGGATCTTCTTCAAGCCCGAGGCGGCAGGTCTGCTGGAACAGGCCTTCCTCGCTCCCAAATATCGATGCAAGCGGATCCATATAGGCGGCAACACCGACCCCTATCAGCCGGTTGAGCGGACGCTGAAGTCCACCCGGTCGATCCTGGAGGTGATGCAGCGCTACAATCACCCGTTCAGCATCATCACCAAGTCGGTTCTGGTCGCGCGCGACGCCGACATCCTGGGGCCGATGGGCCAGGCGGGGCTGGCCTCGGCCTTCGTGTCGATCACCACCCTGGACCGCAAGCTGGCCCGCGCCATGGAGCCGCGCGCCTCCACCCCCGCCAAACGCCTCGAGGCGATCCGTCGGCTGGCCGACGCCGGCTGTCCCGTGGGCGTCGGCTTCGCCCCGGTCATCCCCGGCCTGAACGACCACGAGATGGAGTCGGTGCTGGAGGCGGCGGCCAAGGCCGGGGCGACCACGGCCATGTATGTGACCCTGCGCCTGCCGCTGGAGATCAAGGATCTGTTCCGCGAATGGCTGGCCGACGCCCGGCCCGACCGCGCCGCGCGGGTCATGTCCCTGGTCCGCCAGACTCGCGGCGGCCGCGACTACGATCCCGACTGGTCGCAGCGGATGAAGGGCTCCGGCCCGGTCGCCGAACTGATGGCCGCGCGCTTCAAGGCGGCGATCAAGCGCTATGGCCTGGACGGCCCGCGCGTCCTGCTGGACGAAAGCCGGTTCCGCGTGCCGCCCGAGGCCCGGCCGCAGATGGAGCTTTTCGGCTAGTCGTTGGCGGCCTCGGGATCGATGGCGCGCTCGACCAGATCGCGCCAGGTCGGGTCGCTGGCGTCGACCAGATCGACGTCCTCCATCAGGGCGACGGCGCCGCCGCCGTCCGGCAGGATCAGGCCCAGCACCTCCATCGCCTCACCCTCGGCGTTCAGGTGGCTCTCGGCCTGGACGATCACCACGCCCTGCTCGCCGTCGTCGTCCCACCAGATGGCCGGCTGGGGCAATTCCATCGCCAGCACGCGCGCATCGTCGGTGTCGCCCAGGGCGAAGACGGCGCGGCGGGCCTGGACGTCGTCCAGCGTGGCCACGCGCTGGAAGAAGGGCGTCAGCCGGTCCCAGTCCTCGGCGTCGAAGCCGCCGCCATCCTCGACATCGTCGCTCATCGCCGGAACACCCCCACAAGCTCCACATGCGCCGACCACAGGAACTGGTCGACCGGCGTCACCGTCTCCAGCCGGAAGCCGGCGTCGATCAGCACCCGCGCGTCGCGGGCGAAGGTCTGGGCGTTGCAGGACACGCCGACGACCACCGCCGCCTTGGTCTGGGCGATCTGGGCGGTCTGCTCGACAGCGCCGGCGCGGGGCGGGTCGAAAACGACGGCGTCGCAGCCCCTGAGGTCGTAGGGGGCCAGGGGCCGGCGAAACAGGTCGCGCGCCTCGGCCGTGATGGTCTTGACGCCCTTGGCCGTGCGCATCCCGGCCTTCAAGGCGTCGATCCCGGCCTTGGACGCGTCGGCTGCGATCACCGGCGCGACCGTCGCCAGCGGGAAGGTGAAGGTCCCCGCCCCGCAGAACAGGTCGGCGATCTTCTTCGATCCCCGCACGGCCTGGACCGCGCGCTCGACCATCGCCGCCTCGGCCTGGGGAACGGCCTGGAGGAAGCCGCCGGCCGGCAGGGGCACGGTCGCCGGCCCGAAGGCGACCTGCGGCTGGCGCGCCATGACCAGGGTCTCGCCCGCCAGGCTCAGCCGCGCCAGGTCGGCCCGGCCAGCCGCCTCGATCGCTCGCATCTGGGCGTCGCGCGACAGGCCGCCCGTGCGCCGCTCCACGCCCGTCACATCGACGTCCAGCCCGGTCAGGGTCCAGGTGACGTGCAGGGTCGGCGCGGATTTCGGATGCTCCAGAAGAGGCCGCGCGACCTCGGCCAGCGCCGGGATGGCGCGCACGATGCGCGGATCGGCGACGGGGCAGTCGCGCACCTCGACCAGCCGCCAGGACCTCCGCGCCTTGAATCCCAGCAGCGCCCGCCCATCGGGCCCGCGCCGCGCATGCAGCGCCACGCGGCGGCGCGCGCCCGGCGGCACGGCCACGGCCGGCTCCACCTCGGTCTCGATCCGCTCGCGCGCCAGCGCCAGCCGCACCTGCTCGCGCTTCCAGGCCAGATAGGGCGCGTCGGCCCAGTGCTGAAGGGAACAGCCGCCGCAGTCGCCGTAATGCGGCGAGACCGGCGCGATGCGGTCGGCGCTGGCGACGACGATCTCGACCTGTTCGGCCCGACCGTCCCTCACTTCCGCCCGCACCGTTTCGCCCGGCAGGGTCAGGGGCGCGAACACCGGCCCGGCCGGCGTCTCGGCGATCCCGTCGCCCTGTCCGCCGATGCGGTCGATGGTCAGCGTCTGCATCGGCCGGCTTCTAGAGCATGATCGTTTTTGACGGAACCGCTTCGCGGTTCCGGCAGAAGCGTGAATCATGCTCTCGCTTCAACCTGGAGCCTGATTCACCGTTTCAGCGGAACCGCGAAGCGGTTCCTCCTCAACG
>JAEWDF010000091.1 GCA_023390245.1 Pseudomonadota bacterium | reverse complement strand
TCCCCGGACAGCGCAAGCTGGACGGGGCCGCCCGCCTCGGCTTCAGTGCCGCCATGAGCGGAACCCTCGACGGCCTGCCCATCATCGAAATCGGCGGCCTAGGCCCGGCCCCCTTCTGCGGCATGCTGCTGGCCGACAATCCGCGCCTCGTCTACGGCCGCATGACCGGCTGGGGTCAGGACGGACCGCTGGCTCCGGCGCCCGGCCACGACATCGACTACATCGCCGTCTCGGGCGCGCTTCACGCCTTCGGCCGGGCGGGCGAGAAGCCGACCCCGCCGATCAACATGGTCGGCGACTTCGGCGGCGGCGGGATGCTTCTGGCCTTCGGCATGGTCGCCGGTCTGCTGAAGGCCCAGCGCACCGGGCGCGGCGACGTCATCGACTGCGCCATGACCGACGGCTCCGCCCTGCTGATGAGCATGATCTGGGGCTTCCGCCAGAACCTGCCCGCGCCCCTGCCGCCCAGTCTGGCCTGGCGCGACGAGCGCGGCGTCAACCTGCTCGACACCGGCGCGCCGTTTTATGAGGTCTATGAGACGGCGGATGGCAAATACGTCGCCGTCGGCGCCATCGAACCGGCCTTCTACATCGCGCTGATGCGGCTGACGGGACTGGGGAACGATCCCGACTTCGCCATGCCTTTCGACCCAGACCAATGGCCGAGGCTGAAGGACAAACTGGCCGCCGTCTTCCGCGCCCGCACCCGCGACGACTGGTGCAGCGACCCCGACGCGCAAAACGCCTGCGTGGCCCCCGTCCTGTCCATGACCGAGGCGCCCGACCACCCGCACACCCGCGCCCGCGAGGCCTTCGTCACCGCGCAGGGCGTGGTGCAGCCCGCCCCTGCGCCCCGGTTTCGCGACAGCCCGGCGAAGCAGCCCTCATAATCCCGCTCACCCGGCGGGCGCCGGGGCCCAGTGCTTTGGCCTCAAACGCGCGGCATGAAAACCTTGCCTCGTACGAGTTGCTCTCACTGGATCCCGGCGTCCGCCGGGATGAGCGGGGGTAAGGTCACCCCCCGTCCGTCCACACCGTCTTGTAGAGGTCGAACCGGCGGTCGCGCAGGTTCCGCACCGTCCCCTGCGCCTTGGCCCAGGCCAGGTCGGACAGATCCAGGTCCGCCACCGTCACCGTCTCGACGTTCTCGCTGGCCTCGGCCGCCACCCCGTCGCGCGCGAACGGAAAGTCGCACGGCGTCAGGATGCACGACTGCGCATACTGGATGTCCATGTTCTCGACGTTGGGCAGGTTGCCGACATTGCCCGACAGGACGACGTAGCACTGGTTCTCGATCGCCCGCGCCTGCGAGCAGTAGCGCACGCGCAGATACCCCTGGCGGTTGTCGGTGCAGAAGGGGGTGAACAGGATGCGCGCCCCCTCGTCCGCCAAGCGCCGCGCCAGTTCGGGGAACTCGGAATCGTAGCAGATCATCACCCCGATCGGCCCGCAGTCGGTGGGGATGGCGTGGACGCGGTCGCCGCCCTTGATGTTCCACCAGTGCCGCTCGTTCGGGGTCGGGTGGATCTTCTCCTGCTCATGCACCGAGCCGTCGCGCAGGAAGACATAGGCGACGTTCTGGATCTCGCCGTCCTCGGTCCGCGTCGGGTGCGAGCCGCCGATGATGTTGACGTTGTAGCCGACCGCCAGTTCGCGCATCGCCTCGACAAAACGCGGCGTGTAGCGCGTCAGAGCCTCGATCGATTCCGCCGGGGTCAGCTTCTTCGATTCCAGCGACAGCAGCTGAAGCGTGAACAGCTCGGGGAAGACCACGAAGTCGGCGCGATAGTCCGACACCACGTCGACAAAATATTCGACGTTGTCCATGAACTCGCCGAAGCTCTCGACCTTCCGCATCTGCAGCTGGACCGTGGCCACGCGCACCGTCTCCTTGACCGCAAAGGCCGCCCCCTTGCCCGTCGCCTCGACATAGTAGGGGTTGCGCCAGACCCAGCGCGCCGCGTGGCCCAGCGACGCCTTGTCCGACGGCAGATAGTTCAGCAGCACCCCCGCCGGCTCGAAGCCTGAGCGCTGATGAAAGGCCATGATCGGGTCCTTCACCTTGCGGTCGCGCACCGCCTCGACATAGGCGTTCGGGTCGGGATAGGCGGCGCGGCGCCGCGCCAGCCCCGGCATCCGCCCGCCGAACACCACGCCCTTCAGGTTCTGCGCCTCGCACAGGTCGCGGCGCGCGTCATACAGGCGCTGGCCGATGCGCAGGCGCCGCCGGGCGGGGTCGACGCAGACCTCCATGCCGTACAGCCACTCGCCGGCCGGATCGTGCCGGGCGCCATAGCCGCCGCCGGTGATCTGGTCCCAGGTGTGCGGTCCCATCGCCGACTTCTCGTCGATGCGGAAGCTGGCCGCATAGCCGACGATCTCGCCCTCGAACTCGACCACGAACTGGCCGTCCGGATAGGTGGCGATCTGGCCGCGCAGCATCCCGACCGTATAGGGCGGCATGTCCTTATAGACCCGCTCGACCAGGGCGTTGATCCCGGCGACGTCGCCCATGCGGGCGTTGCGGATGGTCAGGACGGCGGGCTTGGCCGGCTCGGCGACAGGGGAAGTCTCAATGTCAGTCATGCCATCCCTAACGCGCGAGCTTGGCTGTCGGATCAATCAGGCCGGCAAAAGAGACTATGCGTCAGTATCGGTCGCATCCTGCGAGTCCGTTCTCGTTAAGTTCACGAGAACATCTTGCGAACGAGAACAAACCATGTCCATAGTCCGTCTCAACGAGGGAGCGGGTCCGTGGCGGGTCTCTCCCGAAGTCAGATGGGAATCATGGCAAGGGAGAGAAAACCAATGTCACAGGCGGCACTGAAGCTCGTGGGTAAAGAAGACGGCGACAAACAACGCGCTCTAGAGGCGGCGATCGCGCAGATCGATCGCGCCTTCGGCAAGGGCTCGGTCATGAAACTGGGCAAGGCCGGACAGGTGGCCGAGATCGAGAGCGTCTCGACCGGCTCGCTGGGCCTCGACATGGCGCTCGGCATCGGCGGCCTGCCGGTCGGCCGGGTCATCGAGGTGTTCGGCCCCGAGTCCTCGGGCAAGACGACCCTGGCCCTGCACACCGTCGCCGAGGTGCAGAAGAAGGGCGGCGTGGCCGCCTTCGTCGACGCCGAACACGCGCTCGATCCGGTCTACGCCCAGAAGCTGGGGGTCAATCTCGACGACCTGCTGGTGTCGCAGCCCGACGCCGGCGAGCAGGCGCTGGAGATCGTCGACACCCTGGTGCGCTCGGGCGCAGTGGACATCGTGGTGGTCGACTCCGTCGCCGCCCTGACGCCCCGCGCCGAGATCGAGGGCGAGATGGGCGACAGCCTGCCCGGCCTGCAGGCCCGCCTGATGAACCAGGCGCTGCGCAAGCTGACCGCCTCGATCTCCAAGTCGAAGTGCATCGTGCTGTTCATCAACCAGATCCGCCACAAGATCGGGGTGATGTACGGCTCGCCCGAGACCACCACGGGCGGCAATGCGCTGAAGTTCTACGCCTCGGTCCGCCTCGACATCCGCCGCACCGGCGCGATCAAGGATCGCGACGAGGTGGTCGGCAACACCACCCGGGTGAAGGTGGTCAAGAACAAGGTCGCCCCGCCGTTCCGCGAGGTCATCTTCGACATCATGTACGGCGAGGGCATCTCCAAGATCGGCGAGATCATCGACCTCGGCGTCAACGCTGGCATCGTCGAGAAGTCGGGCAGCTGGTTCTCCTACGACAGCCAGCGCATCGGCCAGGGCCGTGAGAACGTGCGCGCCTTCCTCAAGGCCAACCCCGACGTCGCCGTCTCGATCGAGAAGGCGGTGCGCGCCTCGACCAACAAGATCGCCGAGGAACTGCTGGGCCACCCCGAGCCCGACGAGGGACAGGATCTGGAGGGCTGATCCGCCCCTGGGTCCGCTGAGTCCGCAGAGTCCGCTGTTTTTCAGGCGGACTCCGGACTCTCCCTCCCCGAGACTTCTCCGGCCGGGTCCGCCGACCCGCCATCCGACCCCGCCGGGCCGGGCCGGACGGAGCGGCCGCCCGACCCCGTGTCGGGCGGCCTTTTTTCGCGTCGCGAACCAAAGCCGGTCTCGGGGGTTTGCCAGCCTGTTCCAGCCGGAGACCTCCCCATGGCCGACGTCCAGGCCCTCAGCCAGTTCACCCTCTCGGAAACCCCCGACGGCTATCTGATCGAGATCGAGGGCGACGGCGGCGCCTCCATCGCGGTGGAAGCCTCGCCCGACCAGCTCGACGCCATCATCGACGCCCTCGCCGACCTCCTCGACGACGAGGTCGACGACGCGACGGCCGCGGACGCCTACGACGGCGACGGCCCGGACGAGGAGGAAGACGAGGACGAGCACGTCGACGACGTGGTCCACGACGAGGAAAGCTGAGCCACGATCGACGGCCGACCCCGCGGGGGTGATGCGTTTGGGGCGAAACCCCTATATGGACGCAGCCTCCCCTGAACGCGTCCGCGACGAACCATGGCCAGCCTCAACCAGATCCGCTCCACCTTCCTCGACTTCTTCGCCGCCGACGGCCACGAGAAGGTGCAGTCCGCTCCGCTGGTGCCGCAAAACGACCCGACCCTGCTGTTCGTCAA
>JAEWDF010000076.1 GCA_023390245.1 Pseudomonadota bacterium | reverse complement strand
TCCGCTTGAGTTGAAGCGCTTCGCGCTTCGACGATGCGGTGAATCAGGCTCCAGGTCCAAGCTGGACCTTGATTCACGGCTTCAGCGGAATCGCGAAGCGATTCCTCCTCAGCCGATCAAGGTCTAGCACGCCCCGGTCGACGGTCGACCGCCTATCGCGCCAGCGTCCGCATCGCCTGGTCCAGCCCGGCGAGCGTCAGCGGATGCATCCGCCCCTCCATCACCTCCCGGATCAGGCCGACCGACGCGGTGAAGCGCCAGTAGCGTTCCTGCACGGGGTTCAGCCAGACCGACTTCTCCCACTGGTCGCGCGCCCGTTTCAGCCAGACGGCGCCGGCCTCCTCGTTCCAGTGCTCGACCGAGCCGCCCGGCATGGTGATCTCGTAAGGGCTCATGGTGGCGTCGCCCACGAAGATGGCGCGCCAGTCGCCGGAGTATTTGTGCAGCAGGTCCCAGGTGGGGATGCGCTCGGCGTGGCGACGGCGGTTGTCCTTCCAGACGCCTTCGTAGAGGCAGTTGTGGAAGTAGAAGAACTCCAGGTTCCGAAACTCGGTCCGGGCGGCGGAGAACAGTTCCTCGCAGAGCTTGACGTGTCCATCCATCGACCCGCCGACATCGAGGAACAGAAGCACCTTGACCGTATTGCGCCGCTCCGGCCGCATCCGCACATCCAGCCAGCCCTGGCGCGCCGTGCCGTCGATGGTGCCGTCGATGTCCAGCTCCTCGGCCGCGCCCTCGCGCGCGAAGCGCCGAAGACGGCGCAGCGCCACCTTGATGTTGCGCGTGCCCAGTTCGATCGTGTCGTCCAGGTTCCTGAACTCGCGCTTCTCCCAGACCTTGACCGCCCGTCCCTGCCGTCCAGGCCCGCCGATCCGCACGCCCTCGGGGTTGTAGCCGCCATGGCCGAAGGGACTGGTCCCGCCCGTGCCGATCCACTTGTTCCCGCCGGCGTGCCGTTCCTTCTGCTCCTCCAGCCGCCGCCTCAGCGTCTCCATCAGCGTGTCGAAGCCGCCGAGCGCCTCGATCTGCGCCTTCTCCTCGTCGGTCAGGTATTGCTCGTTCAGCAACCGCAGCCAGTCCTCGGGGATGTCGGTCGCCGGGTCCTCGCCCGCGCCGACCGAGTCCACGCCCTTGAACACCTGGCCGAACACCTGGTCGAACCGGTCATAGTGCTTTTCGTCCTTCACCAGCACGGCGCGCGACAGGTGATAGAAGGCCTTGACTTCGCGGCCGGCCACGTCGCGATCCATGGCCTCCATCAGATGGAGCCATTCCTTCATCGACACCGGGACCTTGGCGTCGCGCAGGGCGGTGAAGAAGGGCAGGAGCATGCCTCGACCTTATCAGGTCGCGGCCAGCATATCGATCAACTGCTGCGCGTCGGCCGGGGCGGCGCTTTTCACGTCGTTGTCGAAATAGACGAAGACGTCGTGGTCCTCGCGCCAGCGCCGGATGTGATCCGTCCAGTCCTTCAGCGCCGCCGTTCCATAACGGCCGTGATAGCGTCCGCCGGGGCCGTGGCCGCGCAGATAGACGAAGTCGGCCGTGACGGCGAACGGCGCGGGCGCGTCATGGTGGTCCGAGATGCAGAAGGCCGCGCCGTGGTCGCGCAGCAAATCCAGCACCGCCGGTTCGTACCAGCCGGGATGGCGGAACTCGAAGGCGAAGCGTCCCCGCTTCGGCAGGGCCTTGAGGAAGGCCGCCAGCCGCTCGTGGTTCCGGCGCAGGTTGGGCGGAAGCTGGAACAGGATGGGACCGACCTTGTCGCCCAGCCCTTCGGTCCGCGCGAACATATAGGCCAGGCTGTCGGCCGGATCGGTCAGCTTCTTGTTGTGGGTGATGTAGCGCGACGCCTTCCAGGCGAACAGGAAGTCGTCCGGCGTCTGCTCGCGCCAGTTCGCGACGGCCTTGTCGGTCGGCATGCGATAGAAGCTGGCGTTGATCTCCAGCGTCGCAAAGCGTCGCGAGATATAGGCGAGCCGGTCGCCGGCCTTCACCTCATCCGGATAGAAGGGGCCGTTCCAGTCCTTGTAGGCCCAACCCGACGTGCCGATCCGTACCTCGCCCATGCCAGCCTAGCGGCCGAGCGGGCGAAGGGTTCAGCCGCGCCGCAGGATGAACTCGTCGTCCATCCAGCGTCCCACCGGATACTGGTACTCTCCCACCTTCTCGAAGCCATGGGCGGCGTAGAGCTTCTGCGCCTTCAGGTTTCCACTCCAGACGCCGATCCACAGCGGCCCGTCGGTGTGGGCCTCCATCCAATCCAGGGCGATGGCCAGCAGCCGCGTGCCCAGGCCCAGCCCCTGGGCCGCGCGCGCCACGTACAGGCGCCGCAGCTCCATGTGCGAGGCGCGGCCGTCGGGATGCGGCAGGGTGTTCGGACCGGCGTTGGCGAAGGCCAGCAGGTCGCCGTCCCGTTCCGCCACCCACCAGGCGGCGCCCGGCTCGGCCATCTTCCGCGCGATCGTCCCGGCGTTGAAGCTGGCGTCGAGAAAGGCCGTGAGGTCCGCCGCCGGATAGGGGATGCCGAATCCGGTCACGAAGGTGTCGATGAAGGTCTGGCGGCCCAGGTCGGCCAGCGGCGCGGCGTCGTCGGGGCGGGCGGGACGGAGAACGGGATCGGTCATCGCCGACGCCTTAGCGCCGCCGGGACGGCGCGTCATCCTCCGCCGGGCCATCGTCCCGACAGGGCGACTGCGAGGTTGTCTCCGCGACCGGGCGGGGCTACGAACCTCCGATGCGCGGATGCCGAGCGGCCGCTATCGTGAAGGCGTTGGGGAGGATTGAGGACGTCGACTGCCTTGGATCGAAGGCGCGTCCGTTTGCCATGACCTCTCCGGCCCTCTCTCCCAGCCTGTCTCTCGACTCCTCCGACGATCCCGCAGGGGAGGCGAAGCCGGGATCGGCCGCCCTGCCCGTGGCGATTCGGCCCGGCGCCATCATCCTGATCCGCCACGGCGAGCCGGCCCTGTCGCGCAAATGCCTGATCAGCGCGCGCCAGTACGGCGACTGGTGGGCCCGGTACGAGGTCGGGGGACTGCGCGCCGGCCAGACCCCGCCCCCGGCCCTGGTCGCGGCCGCCGAGGGCGCCGGCGCCATCTACGTCTCGACCCGCCAGCGCGCGCAGGAGACCGCCGCCGCCGTGGCCGACGGGCGCGAGGTGATGGCCGACGCCCTGTTCATCGAGGCGCCGCTGCCGCCGCCCCCCTTCCCCCGCTGGATCAAGCTGTCGCCGCGCTGGTGGGGCGTGGTGTCGCGCTTCTGGTGGCACGCCTTCAACCACCACGGCGGCCAGGAGACCCGTGCCGAGGCCGAGGTCCGCGCCGAGCAGGCGGCCCAGGTGCTGATTTCCAGGGCCGCCGGCGGCAAGGACGTGCTGGTCTTCGCTCATGGCTATTTCAACCACATGGTCGGTCGCCGCCTGAAGGCGGACGGCTGGCGGCTGATCCAGAACCAGGGTTTCAAATACTGGTCGCAACGTCGGTACGAACGCCGCTGACCTTGCGCCGCCGTTGAAGTCGGGCGCGCCCCCCTCTAGGGTCCCGCGCCATGACCGACGCCGCTCCGATCCCCGCCGACCTCAGCTTCGAAGACGCGCTGCAGCGCCTGGAGACCATCGTCTCGCGCCTGGAATCGGGCCAGGCGCCGCTGGAGGAATCTATCGCCCTCTATGAGGAAGGCGCCAGGCTGAAGGCCCATTGCGAGGCCCGGCTGAAGGCGGCCCAGCTCCGCGTCGAGAAGATCGTCGTCGGCCCCGACGGCCAGGCCAGGGGCGTCGAGGCGGCGTCCTTCGAATGAGCGACACGATCACCTTCGACGACTTCCTGAAGGTCGACATCCGCATCGGCCAGGTGATCAGGGCCGAGCCCTTCCCCGAGGCCCGCAAGCCCGCCTTCAAGCTCCAGATCGACTTCGGGCCCGAGATCGGGATCAAGAAGTCCTCGGCCCAGATCACCAAGCACTACGCCATCGAGCAGTTGGAAGGCCGCAAGGTCGCCGCCGTGGTCAACTTCCCGCCGCGCCAGATCGGCCCGATCATGTCCGAGGTGCTGACCCTGGGCTTTCCCGACGCGGACGGCGAAGTGGTGCTGGTCGGCGTGGACCGCAACCTGCCGCTGGGCGGGAGGCTGTTCTGATCCCCCTGGCCGCCAACTCGCCCGAACAGGCGGTCATCGATCGGGTGGCCGAGGTCGCCGACCTGGTCACCGTGGCGCTGGATGAGCTGCTGCCACGCGCGGACGGACCGGAATCGCGCCTGACCGAGGCCATGCGCTACGCCGCCCTGGGGCCGGGTAAGCGGCTGCGGCCCTTCTTCGCCCTGGAGGCCGCGCGCCTGTTCGACATCGAAGAACGGCCGGTGCTGCGCGCCGCCTGCGCCCTGGAATGCGTCCACGCCTACAGCCTGGTCCACGACGATCTGCCCTGCATGGACGACGACGACGTGCGGCGCGGGCGCCCCACCGTCCACCGCGCCTATGACGAGGCCACCGCCGTGCTGGCGGGCGACGCCTTGCAGACGGCGGCCTTCGACATCCTGTTGCACGAGGACACCCACGACGATCCGGCGATCCGCTGCCTGCTGGCCGCACGGCTGTCGGAGGCGTCGGGCGCGCGCGGCATGGCCGGCGGGCAGATGATCGACCTGATGGGCGTGCGCGACGACTTGGGCGGGGTGGCGCGGATGCAGCGGCTAAAGACCGGCGCCCTGTTCGCCTACGCCTTCGAGATTCCGCTGATCATCGCCGACGCCGAACCGTCGCACCGCCTGGCGCTGATGAGCTTCTCGCACGACATCGGCCTGGCCTATCAGATCGTCGACGACCTGCTGGACGTGGAGGGCTCGGCCGAGGAGATGGGCAAGGCCGCCGGCGGCAAGGATGCGGCGATGGGCAAGACCAACTTCGTCACCCTGCTGGGCCTGGAGCCCGCTCGCCAGCAGGTGACGCACCTGGCCGACCAGGCCCGCTCCCACCTCGATCCCTTCGGTCCGGACGCGGAAATCCTGAGAGCCAGCGTGGACTTTGTGCTAAAGCGCCGGTCCTGATAGGCAACGTCGTTCGCCCCCAGGGGTTGATCGATCAAGACTTCCAAGGTTCCCCCGCCTGATGCCCGACACCCCGCTTCTCGACACCGTCAGGTTTCCCGCCGACATGCGGGGCTTCGACGTGGCCCAGCTGCAGCAACTGGCGGACGAGGTGCGGGCCGAGACCATCGATGCGGTGTCGGTCACCGGCGGCCACCTGGGCGCGGGCCTGGGGGTGGTCGAGCTGACCGTCGCCCTGCATCATGTGTTCGAGACGCCCAAGGACATCCTGATTTGGGACGTCGGCCACCAGTGCTATCCGCACAAGATCCTGACCGGCCGGCGCGACCGCATCCGCACCCTGCGCCAGGGCGGCGGCCTGTCCGGCTTCACCAAGCGCAGCGAGAGTGAATACGACCCGTTCGGCGCCGCCCACGCCTCCACCTCCATCTCGGCCGCCCTGGGCTTCGCCGCCGCGCGCGACCACAAGGGCGAGGCGAACAAGGTGGTGGCGGTCATCGGCGACGGCTCCCTGTCGGCGGGCATGGCCTATGAGGCGATGAACAACGCCGCCGAGACCACCAGCGGCCAGCTGATGGTCATCCTGAACGACAACGACATGTCGATCGCGCCCCCGGTCGGCGGCATGAGCGCCTATCTGGCCGGCCTGGTCTCGGGCGGCGCCTATCAGAACGTGCGGCGGCTGGGAAAGTCGTTCGCCCAGCACCTGCCTCGACCCTTCCGCAAGGCGGCCAAGAAGGCCGAGGAATACGCCCGCGGCATGGTCACCGGCGGCACCTTCTTCGAGGAGCTGGGCTTCTACTACGTCGGCCCCATCGACGGGCACGACATGGAGACTCTGGTTCCTATCCTGAAGAACGCCGCGGCCATCGAGGACAAGCCCGTTCTGGTCCATGTCGTGACGCAGAAGGGCAAGGGCTACGCCCCGGCGGAATCGAGCGCCGACAAGCTCCATGCGGTGGTCAAGTTCGACGTGGTCTCCGGCAAGCAGTCCAAGCCCATCTCCAACGCCCCCAGCTACACCAAGGTGTTCGGGACCGAGCTGATCAAGCGGGCCGAGCGCGACCCGTCGATCGTGGCCATCACCGCCGCCATGCCGTCGGGCACGGGGCTGGACCTGTTCGGCCAGGCCTTCCCGGACCGCACCTATGACGTCGGCATCGCCGAACAGCACGCGGTGACCTTCGCCGCCGGCCTGGCCGCCGACGGGATGAAGCCGGTCTGCGCCATCTATTCGACCTTCCTCCAGCGCGGCTACGACCAGGTGGTGCACGACGTGGCGATCCAGTCGCTGCCGGTGCGCTTCGCCATGGACCGGGCGGGCCTGGTCGGGGCCGACGGCGCGACCCACGCCGGATCATTCGACGTCGGCTTCATGGGCGCCCTGCCCGGCATGGTGTTGATGGCCGCGTCGGATGAGGCGGAGCTGGCCGCCATGATCGCCACCAGCCTGGAGATCGACGACCGCCCCAGCGCCTTCCGCTATCCGCGCGGCGACGGCGTGGGCGTGGACATCCCGGACCTGGCTGCGCCGCTGGAGATCGGCAAGGGCCGCATCGTGCGCGAGGGAACCTCGGTCGCCATCCTGAGCCTGGGCACCCGGCTGCAGGAGTCGCTGAAGGCCGCCGAACTGCTGGCCGCGCGCGGCGTGTCCGCCACCGTCGCCGACGCCCGCTTCGCCAAGCCTCTGGACGCCGACCTGATCCTGCGCCTGGCGCGCGGGCACGAGGCCCTGATCACCGTCGAGGAAGGCGCCATGGGCGGCTTCGGCGCCTTCGTGCTGCAATTGCTGGCCGAGAAGGGCGCGCTGGACGCGGGGCTGAAGATCCGCACCCTGCAACTGCCCGACGTCTTCCAGGACCAGGACAAGCCCGAGGCCATGTACGCCCGCGCCGGCCTGAACGCCGACCACATCGCAGCGGCGTCGCTTCAGGCCCTGGGCGTGGAGGCCAGCCGCGCGGCGCGGGCCTGACCCTAAGCTGTCGTCACCCTCGGGCTTGTCCCGAGGGCCCATCGTTGCACGCGTGGAGCGTTTGGAAAGACGCTCAGGACGAACGGCGAGCCGGACAGCGACGTTCGCAACGACATGACCATGGGCCCTCGGGACAAGCCCGAGGGTGACGGGTGAGCAGTTAGCTCTTCAACCGCCAGGTCGCGCCCTGCGGCCCGTCCATGACCACGACGTCGAGAGCGTTCAGCCGGTCGCGGATGCGGTCGGCCTCGGGCCAGTCCTTGGCGGCGCGGGCGGCGGCGCGCTGTTCCAGCAAGGCCTCGACCTCGACGCGCAGGTCGTCGGAGACCTCTCCCTCCAGCCAGGCGGCCGGTTCGGATTGCAGCACGCCCAGGATGTCCGCGCAGGCCTTGAGCCGCCCCTTGGCCTGGGCCACGACGGCCAGGTCGCCGGCGGTCATGCCGCGTTCGATCTCGCTGGAAAGGGCGAACAGGGCGGCCATGGCGCCGGGGGTGTTCAGGTCGTCCTCGATGGACTTCAGGAAGTCGACCGGCGGATCGACCTCGTCCGCCTCCACCGCCGCCGCCCGGTGCAGGGCGCCGTAGAGCCGGTCCAGCGACTTGCGGCTCTGGTCCAGCAGCGCCTGGTTCCAGTCCAGCGGCTGACGGTAATGGGCGCTCAGCAGGGCCCAGCGCACCACCTCGCCCGGCATGGCCTGCACCAGGTCGTGCAGCAGGAGGACGTTGCCGACGGACTTGGACATCTTCTCGGCGTCCACGGTCAGGAAGCCGTTGTGCATCCAGTAGCGGGCGTATGCGTCGTGCGCCTGGTCGGCGTGCGCGCAGCCGTGGGCGCAGACGCCTTGCGCGATCTCGTTCTCATGGTGGGGGAAGACCAGGTCGATGCCGCCGCCGTGGATGTCGATGGGCAGGCCCAGGGTCTGTTCGATCATGGCCGAGCATTCGATGTGCCAGCCGGGCCGCCCCTCGCCCCAGGGCGAAGGCCAGGACGGCTCGCCCGGCTTGGAGGGCTTCCACAGCACGAAGTCGTGCGGGTTTTTCTTGTAGGGCGCGACCTCGACCCGGGCGCCGGCGATCATGTCGTCCAGGTTCCGGCCCGACAGGGCGCCGTAGGAAGGATAGGAAGAGACGTCGAACAGCACATGACCCTCGGCCGCATAGGCGCAGCCCTGGTCGACGATGGCCTGGATCTGGCCGACGATGGCCTCGATATAGTCGGTGACGTGCGGGGCGATGTCCGGCGGCGAGACGTTCAGCAGGCCCATGTCGGCCAGATAGGCGGCCTCGTAGCGCGCCGTGATCTCGCCGATCGGCGCGCCCTCCTTCGCCGCCTTGGCGTTGATCTTGTCGTCCACGTCGGTGACGTTGCGGGCGTAGATCACCTTGTCCGCGCCATAGGTCCGGCGTAGCAGCCGAACTAGCACGTCGAACACCACCGGCGGCCGCGCGTTGCCGATGTGGGCGTAGTCATAGACCGTCGGGCCGCAGACATAGAGGGTCACCCGGTTCGGATCGCGCGGTTCGAACAGGCGCTTTTCACGGCGCAGGGTGTCGTGGAGGTGCAGCGGCATCGGGAAGGCGGACTTCGTTTTCTTGCGAGACGGAGGGTCCGTCCCATATAGCGGCCTGATATACAGTCCCAGCGGATTGTTAAATGCTAACTCGGGATGTTGTCCCGACCGGATCGACTCATGAGCGTCACGCCCGCCAAGCCCGTCCTCGTCAGCGACGAGACCCCGAAACGCCCCAGCCGCGAGCAGGCGCTGGAGGCGGTGCGGACGCTGATCGCCTGGGCTGGCGACGACCCCGAGCGGCCCGGCCTGGTCGATACGCCCAAGCGCGTCGTCGACGCCTATGGCGAGTGGTTCGAAGGCTATGAGGCCGACGCGGGCCGCGAGCTGAGCCGGACCTTCGAGGACGTCCAGGGCTATGACGACATGGTCATCCTGCGCGAGATCGAGGTGGAGAGCCATTGCGAGCACCACCTGGCCCCCTTCCTGGGCAAGGCCTATGTCGCCTATCTGCCGGGCGAGAAGGTGGTCGGCATCTCCAAACTGGCGCGGGTGGTCGAGATCTTCGCCCGGCGCCTGCAGAACCAGGAGACCCTGACCAACGACATCGTCGCCGCCATCGAATCGCATCTCCAGCCCCGCGGCGTGGCGGTGATGATCGACGCGGCGCACCAGTGCATGACCACGCGCGGCGTGCATCACCGGCACGTTTCGACCGTCACCACCCGTTTCACCGGCGCTTTCAAGGACGATCCTGCCCTGACCGAGCGGTTCCTCAAGCTCGCCAAGGGCTGATTCCGCTCGCCCGAGGCGAGTAATTGCCGCCAAGGAAGCCTTCGGTCGCCGTCAGCGCTTTACAAGCGCCTTCCGGGACGCCAAGAACCAATCAAGCTTTCGGGCGATCTATAGGGCAATGTCGGCCTCCCCGGACCGACCTAGTGATTGGAGACGCAGCATGGCTGCCAAACTCAGCGGGCCGTCCGGATCGGGCGGCAAGACGATCAGCCAGAACGCGGACATCAACGTCACGCCGTTCGTCGACATCATGCTTGTGCTGCTGATCATCTTCATGGTGGCCGCGCCGATGGCGACCGTGTCGATCCGCCTGGACCTGCCGCCGGCCACGCCGCCGGACCCCTCGGCCGAGCAGAAGGATCCGGTCTACATCACCATCCAGGAATCCGGCTCGATCTTCATCGCCGAGAACCAGACGACGATCGAGACCCTGGCCAACGACGTCTGCGCGGCCCTGGGCGGCCCGGACTGCCGCGAGGAGCGCGTCTTCGTCCGCGCCCAGCCGGAAGTGAAGTACAGCCAGTTCATGGAGGTCATGAACGACCTGCAGTCCAACGGCTTCTTCAAGGTCGGCCTGCTGAACGAAGACATCACCTGATCGACCGATCAGGACCGGAATCAGGGCCGTCCCTCGGGGCGGCCCTTTTTCTTTGCCCTCTTTCGAGGTCATGATGCCGGCATGACCCACGAGGAACTGCGCGCCCTGGTCTTCGCCCTCCCCGGCGTGGAGGACGGCGTCTCCTATGGCGAACCGTCGTTCAAGGTCGCCGGCCGGTTCTTCACTTGGCTGCGGCCCAGGCTGGACGACAGCATCGTGGTCCATCTCGACAACCTCGACGAACGCGACCTCCTGATCGAGATGGAGCCGGCGACCTTCCACTACACCGACCACTACCGCGACCACCCGATCGTCCTGGCCCGCGTCGCCACGGTCGATCCGGCCTGGCTGCGCGCCGCGCTGGAGAAGCGCTGGCGCAGGGTCGCGCCGCGCCGGCTGGTGCGGGAATACGACGCCGCTTGACCTGACGCCGGGGAAGCCCGGCATCGTCGCTCCGAAGCGGGAGGCGGAACGGTGACGGGCGTGAAGGTGGAGGATCGCATCGTCCGCACGGCGGACGGATGGCCGCTGGAGGCGACCCTGTTCCGCCCCGCAACGCCTCGCATGGGCGTGCTGGTCTCGGCCGGCACCGGCTTTCCGCGCGGTTTCTACGCCCGATTCGCCCGCTGGATGGCGGAGCGCGGCGCGGTCGTCCTGACCTACGACTATCGCGGCGTCGGCGGCTCTCGGCCGGAAGACCTGGCGGCCATGACGATGGACTATCCCGACTGGGGCCGCCTGGACATGCCGGCGGCGTTGAAGGCGCTGAAGACGGCGGCGCCCGGGCTGCCGCTCTTCCACGTGGGACACAGCGTCGGCGGCCATTTCGTCGGCTTCATGCCCAACCACGGCGACATCGCCCGCCACGCCTTCGTCTCGGTCGGGACCGGCTGGTGGGGCGGCCATCACCGGACCTACAATCCGTTCGAACTGGTCTTCTGGCTCGTCCTGGGACCGCGCCATCTGAAGCGCCACGGCTACGTCCGCTCCGGCCGCTTCTGGCGCGGGACCGACCTGCCACGCGGCGTGTTCGAGACCTGGAAGCGCTGGTGCCTGAAGCCGGCCTACTTCCTGGACGAACTGACGCAGGGCCGGCTGGAGCCGCAGCGGTTTGCGGACGTGAAGGCGCCGATCCGGTCATGGATCTTCCCCGACGACCCCATCGCCACGCCGCGCACGGCCGCCGCCCTGCTGAAGGCCTATCCCAACGCCCCGAGCGAGATCGTCGTCCGTCGCCGGACCGACCTCGGCGTCCGCCGCATCGGCCACGAGGGCGCCTTCCGGCGGGGCGTGGAGCCGCTGTGGGAGGAAATCCTGGCCTGGTTCGACGCGGGGGTTTCGCAGCCGCCGCCCGGCGCCTAATTGCGCCGCTCATCCCGGACGAAGGACCGCGCCCATGGCCTATGGCGACCAGCCCACGATCACCGTCGACGACATCGAGATTCCCCTGCTCGGCTTCGGCACCTGGCAGCTTGAGCCCGACGACGCCCGCCGCATGGTCGCCGAGGCCCTGCGCATCGGCTATCGTCACATCGACACCGCCTGGATCTACAAGAACGAGAAGGCGGTCGGCGAAGGCATCCGCGAGTCCGGCGTGCCACGTGAGGACGTGTTCCTCACCACCAAGATCTGGGTCGATCACTTCCATCGCGACGACCTGCTGAAACAGGCCCGGGAATCGGCCGAGAGCCTGGGGACGACGCCCGACCTGCTGCTGCTGCACTGGCCCAGGCCGACGCCGTCGTTCGAGGAGACGCTGGGCGCGCTGAACGAGGCCAGGGACCAGGGCCTGACCCGCGCCATCGGCCTGTCCAACTTCCCGTCCAGGGAATTCCGCCAGGCCCAGGCCGTGTCGAAGGCGCGCCTGGTGACCAACCAGGTCGAGCACCATCCCTATCTGGGCGTGGACAGGCTGGCCGCCACGGCGCGCGAACTGGGATCGTCCCTGACCGCCTGGTCGCCCCTGGCGCAGGGCAAGATCGCCGACGACGCGACCCTCGCCAAGATCGCCGCCGCACACGGCAAGACCAACGGCCAGGTGACGCTGCGCTGGCTGATCCAGAACCGCATCATCGCTATTCCGCGCACGACCAGGGAAAGCCGCGCGCGCGAGAATTTCGACATCTTCGACTTCGAGCTGTCGGGTGAGGAGATGCAGCGGATCGACGCCCTGGATCGGGGCGAACGGCTGGGCCCCTGGCTGGACCCCGCCTTCCGGTGGGACGATCCGGCAGCCTGATCGGGCGCGAAGCCCGGCCGTGGACAGCGGGCCGCGTCCCGCCTAAGCCTCGCCGCATGGCCTACAGATCCCTTCGCGACTTCATCGACCAGCTCGAAGCCGACGGCGAACTGGTGCGCGTGAAGGAACCCGTCTCCACCCATCTGGAGATGACCGAGATCCAGACCCGGCTGCTGCGCAACGGCGGCCCGGCGGTGCTGTTCGAGACGCCGGTCATGCCGGACGGCTCCATCAGCCCCATCCCCTGCCTGGCCAATCTGTTCGGCACGGTGAGGCGGGTCGCCATGGGCGTGACGCTGGAGGGCAAGCAGCGCACCTCGGCGGGCGAACTGCGAGAGGTCGGCGAACTCCTGGCCTTCCTGCGCAATCCGACGCCGCCGCGCGGGTTCGGCGACGCCATGGAGATGCTGCCCCTGGCCCAGACCGTCATGGCCATGCGGCCGAAGACGGTGAAGAAGGCCCCGGTGCAGGAGGTGGTGCTGAAGGGCGACCGGATCGACCTGACGTCGCTTCCCATTCAGGGCTGCTGGCCCGGCGAGCCCGCGCCCCTGATCACCTGGGGCCTGGTCGTGACCAAGGGGCCGTCGGACGAGCGCGAGGACGACTTCAACCTGGGCATCTATCGGATGCAGGTGCTGGGCAAGGACAAGGCCATCATGCGCTGGCTGGCCCATCGCGGCGGCGCCCAGC
>JAEWDF010000040.1 GCA_023390245.1 Pseudomonadota bacterium | reverse complement strand
CCGTGCCTTCGAAGCTCGACTCGATGAAGGACGAGTCCACCACCTGCGCCGTGCCACCGATGTGGAACGTACGCATGGTGAGCTGCGTGCCGGGCTCGCCGATCGACTGCGCCGCGATGACGCCGACGGCCTCGCCCATGTTCACGGTCGTGCCGCGGGCCAGGTCGCGACCATAGCAGGCCGCGCAGACGCCGATCTTGGTGTCGCAGGTCAGCACCGAGCGGATCTTCACCGCCTGGACGCCGGCCTTCTCCACCGCGTCGACATCCCGCTCCTCGATGAGCTTGCCGGCCGGAACCAGCACTTCGCCCGTCGCGCCGGAGACGATGTCCTCGGCGGCCGTACGACCCAGGATGCGCAGGCCGAGCGAAGCGACGACCTGGCCGCTGTCGATCACCGCCTGCATCTTCAGGCCGTTCGTGGTGCCGCAATCCTGCTCGATGATGATGCAGTCCTGCGCCACGTCGACGAGACGACGCGTCAGATAGCCGGAGTTCGCCGTCTTCAGGGCGGTGTCCGCGAGGCCCTTACGGGCACCGTGCGTCGAGTTGAAGTACTCGAGAACGGTCAGGCCTTCCTTGAAGTTCGAGATAACCGGGTTCTCGATGATCTCGCCCGACGGACGGGTCATCAGACCGCGCATACCGGCAAGCTGCTTCATCTGGGTCGGCGAACCACGGGCGCCCGAGTGGCTCATCATGTAGACCGAGTTCATCGGCTTCTGACGACCGGTCTCGGCGTCCTTCTGGACGGCCGAAATGCCCTTCATCATCTCCTCGGCGACGCGATCACCGCACTTCGCCCAGGCGTCGACGCCCTTGTTGTACTTCTCACCGAAGGTGATCAGGCCGTCATTGTACTGCTGCTCGTAATCCTTCACGAGCGCCTGGGTTTCCTCGACCAGCTTGGCCTTGGTCGGCGGGATGACCATGTCGTCCTTGCCGAACGAGATGCCGGCACGGCAGGCTTCGCGGAAGCCGAGCGCCATGATGCGATCGCAGAAGATGACCGTCTCCTTCTGACCGCAATGGCGGTAGACGGCGTCGATCGTGTTGGAGATCTCCTTCTTGGTCATCAGCTTGTTGACGACCTCGAAGGGAAGGTTGTGGTGCTTCGGCAGCAGTTCGCCGATCAGCAGACGGCCCGGCGTGGTGTCGTAGATCTTCGACACGACCTTGCCGTCGGCGTCGACGCCGCGGTAGCGACCCTTGATCTTGGTGTGCAGCGTGATCGCCTTGGCAGCGAGCGCGTGCTCGATCTCGGCGATCGAGCCGAACAGCATGCCCTCGCCCGGCTCCTTCTCCGCCATGATCGACAGATAGTAGAGACCGAGGACGATGTCCTGCGACGGCACGATGATCGGCTGGCCGTTCGCCGGGTGCAGGATGTTGTTGGTCGACATCATCAGCACGCGCGCTTCCAGCTGCGCTTCGAGCGACAGCGGAACGTGCACGGCCATCTGGTCACCGTCGAAGTCGGCGTTGAACGCCGAGCAGACGAGCGGATGCAGCTGGATCGCCTTGCCTTCGATCAGGACCGGCTCGAACGCCTGGATGCCGAGGCGGTGCAGCGTCGGAGCGCGGTTCAGAAGGATCGGATGCTCGCGGATCACCTCGTCCAGGATATCCCAGACTTCCGGCTTCTCCTTCTCGACCAGCTTCTTCGCCTGCTTGACGGTGGACGAGAAGCCCTTGGCGTCGAGGCGCGAATAGATGAACGGCTTGAACAGCTCGAGCGCCATCTTCTTCGGCAGACCGCACTGGTGCAGCTTCATCTCCGGGCCGACCACGATGACCGAACGGCCGGAATAGTCGACGCGCTTGCCGAGCAGGTTCTGGCGGAAGCGGCCCTGCTTGCCCTTGAGCATGTCGGAGAGCGACTTCAGCGGGCGCTTGTTGGCACCCGTGATGACGCGGCCGCGACGACCGTTGTCGAACAGCGCATCGACCGCTTCCTGAAGCATGCGCTTCTCGTTGCGGATGATGATGTCCGGCGCGCGCAGCTCGATCAGCCGCTTCAGGCGGTTGTTGCGGTTGATGACGCGGCGATACAGGTCGTTCAGGTCGGAGGTCGCGAAGCGGCCGCCATCCAGCGGAACGAGCGGACGCAGATCCGGCGGGATCACCGGGATCACCGTCATGATCATCCATTCCGGACGGTTGCCGGACTCGATGAAGGCCTCGACGAGCTTCAGGCGCTTGCCGAGCTTCTTCGGCTTCAGCTCCGACGTCGACGTGGCGATTTCCTCGCGCAGGTCCACGGCCAGCTTCGGCAGGTCGAGCGCCATCATCATCTCGCGGATGGCTTCCGCGCCGATCATGGCGGTGAACGAGTCGTCGCCGTACTCGTCCTGGGCGCGCAGGTACTCATCCTCGGAGAGGAGCTGACGCTCCTTCAGCGGGGTGAGGCCCGGCTCGATGACGACATAGTTCTCGAAGTACAGGATGCGCTCGAGATCCTTGAGCGTCATGTCCATCAGCATGCCGATGCGGGACGGCAGCGACTTCAGGAACCAGATATGGGCGACCGGCGCCGCGAGCTCGATGTGACCCATGCGGTCACGACGAACGCGCGCGAGCGTGACTTCCACGCCGCACTTCTCGCAGATGATGCCCTTGTACTTCATGCGCTTGTACTTGCCGCACAAGCACTCGTAGTCCTTGATCGGCCCGAAGATGCGCGCGCAGAACAGGCCGTCGCGCTCGGGCTTGAAGGTCCGGTAGTTGATCGTTTCCGGCTTTTTGATCTCGCCGTACGACCAGGACAGAATCTTCTCAGGGCTCGCAATGTGGATGCGGATCTGGTCGAAATTCTGCGCCGGCTGTGCCAGCGGGTTGAAGATGTTCGCGACTTCTTGATTCATCGCCGATCTCCTTCGATGCCGGTGGCCGGTCGAGCGCTACGCTCGTTCCGGCCCACCGCATGTAAACTGAATGGGCCCACCTGGAAGACGCGACGGATTATTCCGCCGCGTCCGGGAGGCTCTCGCCCGCACCGGCTTCCTGCTCCATCATCCGCTTGGACTGGTTGAGCTCGACGTCGAGGCCAAGCGAACGCATTTCCTTGACCAGGACGTTGAAGGACTCCGGAATGCCGGCTTCGAACGTGTCGTCGCCACGGACGATCGCCTCGTACACCTTGGTACGGCCGGCGACGTCGTCGGACTTCACGGTCAGCATTTCCTGCAGCGTGTAGGCGGCGCCATAGGCCTCGAGGGCCCACACCTCCATCTCGCCGAAGCGCTGGCCGCCGAACTGCGCCTTACCGCCCAGCGGCTGCTGGGTGACGAGCGAGTACGGCCCGATCGAACGTGCGTGGATCTTGTCGTCGACCAGGTGATGCAGCTTCAGCATGTAGATGTAGCCGACAGTCACCTTGCGATCGAACTGCTCACCCGTGCGGCCGTCGAACAGTTCGACCTGGCCCGAGGCGTCGAGCCCCGCGAGTTCGAGCATGTCGGACACGTCGCTCTCACGTGCGCCATCGAACACCGGGGTCGCCATCGGAACGCCGCCCGCGAGGTTCGAAGCGAGCTCGAGGAGCTGCTGGTCGTCGAGCGAGTCGATCTCGTGCTGCTCGCCGTAGATCGACTGGAGCTGCTTGCGGATCGTCGCCGCGTCGCCCGACTGGATCGCCTGGCCCTTCGCATGGATGTCTTCCAGCATCGCCGAGATTTGCCGGCCCAGGCCGCGCGCGGCCCAGCCCAGGTGGGTCTCGAAGATCTGACCGACGTTCATACGCGAGGGCACGCCCAGCGGGTTGAGCACGATGTCGACGTGGGTGCCGTCCTCAAGGAACGGCATGTCCTCGATCGGCAGGATGCGCGAGATGACGCCCTTGTTGCCGTGACGGCCGGCCATCTTGTCGCCGGGCTGCAGCTTGCGCTTCACCGCGACGAAGACCTTGACCATCTTCAGGACACCCGGCGCCAGCTCGTCACCGCGCTGGAGCTTGTCCTTCTTGTCCTCAAGGCGGGCATTGATCGAGGCCTGCGCCTCGTCCCACTGCACCTTAAGGGCCTCGACATCGGCCTGGCGCGCATCGTCGCCGACGGCGAACTTCCACCACTCGCGACGCGGCAGCTCGCTGAGCGCCGCCTCGTCAA
>JAEWDF010000019.1 GCA_023390245.1 Pseudomonadota bacterium | reverse complement strand
GGTCGCGGCCGCCGTCTTCGGCCTGCAGAAGGACCAGGTGTCCGATCCGGTCCAGGCCGGCGTCGGCTTCGCCGTGGCCAAGGTCACCGACATCCAGCCGGGCCAGCCCGCGACGCTGGAAGGCTCGCGCGAGCAGATCGTGCGGGAACTGCGCGAGGAGGACGCCAAGGCCCAGACCTACGCCAAGGTCGAGAAGTACGAGAAGGCCCGCCAGAACGGCAAGAACCTGGCCGACGCCGCCCGCGAGGCCGGCGCCCGGATCGTCGAATTGCCGCCCTTCACCCAGGACGGCCGCCAGCCGAACGGCCAGCCGCTGAACGCGCCCTCGCAGCTGTTCGAGACCGCCTGGGGCCTGACCAAGGGCGCCGAGAGCGACGTGATCGACGCCGGCCAGGGCCAGTACTTCGCCCTGCGCGTCAACGACATCCGCGCCGCCGCCCTGCCCAAGCTGGACGAGGTGCGCGAGCCCCTGACCCAGGAATGGACGCGTCGCGAGAACCTGCGCCTGCTGTCGGCCAAAGCCGAGGAACTGGCCGGCCGCGTGCGCCGCAACGAGGACATCGCCGCCGTGGCCCGCTCGGTCAACGCCCCGCTGGTCGTGCGCACCGGCGTGGTCCGCAACCAGGAGACCCAGCAGGCGCTGGGCCAGGGCCTGCTTCAGGGCCTGTTCGGCCAGGGCAAGGGCCAGGTCTTCTCCCAGCCCGGTTCGCAGACGGCCTATGTGGTCGGCCGCGTCGACAATGTTCACGCCGCCAAGCCGGATATCGCCGGGCCGCTGGCCGAACGCGCCCGCCCGCGCCTGACCCAGGAGCTGATGGAGGCCATGGGCCAGGCCGCCTTCAGCGCCGGCGCGGCCGCCAGCCACGCCAAGAGCGACCTGGCCCTGGCGCGTCAGGCCATCGGCGTCGCGCCGGACGCCTCGCCCGCCCGGCCATGAGCGACGGATCGACGGCCGACGCCCGCGAAGCCTTCGTCTCCGGCCTGACGGCCGGTCGGCCCCAGGTCGTCGTCCGTCGCGTGATCGATGATCTGGAGACGCCGGTCTCGGCCTTCCTGAAGCTGGGCCGCGACCGGTCCTACGCCTGCCTGCTGGAGTCGGTCGAAGGCGGCGCGGTCAAGGGCCGCTACTCCATCCTGACCCTGGACCCCGACGTCGTCTGGCGCTGCCGGGGCGGGACGGCCGAGATCGCGCGCGGCGCGGCCATCGCCCAGGCCCGCTTCACGCCCGAGCCCCGGCCGACGCTGGAGTCGCTGCGCGATCTGATCGCGGCGTCGCGCTTCGACCTGCCGGACGACCTGCCGCCGATGGCCGCGGGCCTGTTCGGGGTGTTCGGCTATGACGTGGTGCGCCTGCTCGAGCCGCTTGGGGAGCCCAACCCGGACCCGCTGGACCTGCCGGACGCGGTGCTGACGCGGCCGTCGCTGGTCGCCATCTTCGATTCGGTCCGGCACGAGATCGTCCTGGTCGCCGCCGCCTACCCCGACAGCGGCGACACGCCGGAGGCGGCCCATGCGGCGGCGCTCGCGCGGCTCGACGCCTTCGAGGCCGCGCTGAGAGAGCCCCTGCCCGTCCGCGCCCCGCCGCAACCGGAGCCCGCGCCGGCCTTCGCCTCTCCGGTCGACGAGGCCGGATTCGGCGCCATGGTGGCCCGGGCCAAGGCCTACATCGCCGCCGGCGACATTTTCCAGGTGGTGCTCAGCCACCGCTTCGCCGCGCCGTGGTCGGACGATCCGTTCGCCTTCTACCGCTCGCTGCGGCGACAGAACCCGTCGCCCTATCTGTTCTATTTGAATTTCGACGGCTTCCAGCTTGCGGGCTCCAGCCCGGAGATCCTGGTGCGGCTGAAGGACGGCGAGGTCACCATCCGCCCGCTGGCCGGCACCCGCGCGCGCGGCGCCACGCCCGAGCAGGACCGGGCGCTGGAGGCCGAACTGCTGGCCGACCCGAAGGAGCGGGCCGAGCACCTGATGCTGCTGGACCTGGGGCGCAACGACGTGGGCCGCGTCTCGGCGCCCGGTTCGGTCGAGGTGACCGAGAGCTTCGTGGTCGAGCGCTACAGCCAGGTCATGCACATCGTCTCCAATGTGCGCGGCAAGGCTGATCCGAAGCTGGACGCCGTCGACACCCTGCTGGCCGCCCTGCCCGCCGGCACCCTGTCGGGCGCGCCCAAGGTGCGGGCGATGGAGGTCATCGACGAGCTTGAGAGCGAGAAGCGCGGCGTCGGCTATGGCGGCGGCGTCGGCTATATCTCGGCCGGGGGCGAGGCGGACATCTGCATCACCCTGCGCACCGCCCTGTTCGCCGACGGCCGCATCTTCGTCCAGGCCGGCGCCGGCGTGGTCGCCGACAGCGATCCCAAGGCCGAATACATGGAGACGATCCACAAGGCCCGCGCCCCCATGCGCGCCGCCGACGACGCCTGGCGATTCCGCGCGGGAAACCGTTAGGGCTGGGCGATGACGACCGGCTCCTCGATCGAGACGCCGGGCCCCACGACCACCATCCCGGCCAGCATCACCGCCGCCGTCGCGGCGAAGGCGGCCGCGCCCAGGGCCGCCCAGGCGTTGGGCCCGTCTTGGGCGGTCGCCAGCAGGGCCTTGGCCCGGGCGATCTTGGCGACGGAATCGGTCATGGCGGCCCCCTTGCGACGCCGCGATCAGACCCCCGCCACGGTTAATCCGCCGTTTACCGCCACGCCGCCTTGGCGGTCGGTCCGGTCCAGCCTAGAAGGCTCAGCATGATCCTGGTCGTCGATAACTACGACAGCTTCACCTACAACCTCGTCCACTACCTCGCGGAGTTGGGCGCGCCGACGCATGTGGTGCGAAACGACGATCTGACGACCGAGGAAGCCTGGGCGCTGAATCCCGCCGCCGTGCTGCTGTCGCCCGGCCCGTGCGCGCCGGATCAGGCCGGAATCTGCCTGCCGCTGATCGAGACCGCGCCGACGGACATGCCGATCCTGGGCGTGTGCCTGGGCCATCAGTCGATCGGCCAGGCCTTTGGCGGCGAGGTGATCCGCGCCAAGACCCTGATGCACGGCAAGACCTCGCCGATCGAGCATGACGGCCGCAGCCTGTTTCGCGGCCTGCCCTCGCCCTTCACCGCGACGCGCTACCATTCGCTGGCGGTGCGGCGCGAAACCCTGCCCGCCGATCTGGAAGTCACCGCCTGGACGGCGGACGGCGAGATCATGGGCCTGCAACACCGCACCCGGCCCATCCACGGCGTGCAGTTCCACCCGGAATCCATCGCCACCGAGCATGGCCACGCCATGCTGGCCAACTTCCTCGACATCGCCGGCGTGAAGCGCCTCGCGGCCGCCTGAGATGGCCGACGGGTTCAAGCCGATCCTGGCCCGGCTGGTCGAAGGCCAGCCCCTGACGTCGGAACAGGCGCACGACTTCTTCGCCGCCTGCCTGCGGGGGGAGCCGACGCCGTCCCAGGTCGCCGCCGCCGTCACCGCCATGCGGATGCGCGGCGAGACGGTCGAGGAGATCGCCGCCTTCGCCCAAGCCATGCGCGAAGCGGCCCTGACGCTGGATCATCCCTATGAGGTGATCGACACCTGCGGCACCGGCGGCGACGGCCAGCACACCTACAACATCTCCACCGCTGCGGCCCTGGTGCTGGCCGGCGCGGGCGTGAAGGTCGCCAAGCACGGCAACCGGGCGATGTCTTCCAAATCAGGCTCTTCCGACGTGCTGTCGATACTCGGCGTGAACCTGATGGCGCCGCGTGAACGCCAGCGCCGCGCCCTGGACGAGGCCGGGATCTGCTTCCTGTTCGCCCCCGCCTATCACGGGGCGATGCGTCATGTCGGGCCGGTCCGCGCCGAGGTCGGCTTCCGCACAGTGTTCAACCTGCTTGGGCCGCTTTCCAACCCGGCGTCGGCGAAGCGCCAGGTGATGGGCGTCTATGACCCGCGCCTGCTGGAGCCGCTGGCCCAGGTGCTGGGCCGCCTCGGGGCGACGCGCGCCTGGACGGTGCATGGGCAGGGGCTGGACGAACTGACCACGACCGGACCGACCGAGGTGGCGGAATGGAAGGACGGGGCCGTCCGCCGCTTCCAGGTCCGGCCCGAGGACATCGGGCTCAAGCCCGCCACCCTGGACGATATCCGGGGCGGGGACGCCGAGGTCAACGCCGCCGCCCTGCGCGATCTGCTGGCCGGCGCGCCCGGCCCCTACCGCGACATCGTGTTGCTGAACGCCGCCGCCGCCCTCGTGGTATCGGACCGCGCGGCCGACCTGGCCGAGGGCGCCGGGATCGCCGCCCGCGCCATCGACGACGGCAAGGCCGCTGCGGCCCTGGCGCGTCTGGCCGAGATCACGACCGAACCCGAGACGGAAACGGAGGAGGAAGCATGACCGACGTTCTGGCCCGCATCGCCGCCTACAAGCGCGAGGACGTCGCCGCCCGCAAGGCCGCGACCTCTCAGGACGCCGTCGAGGCGCTGGCCCGCGCCGCGTCCGCCCCGCGCGGCTTCCGCGACGCCCTGGAGCGGGTCGGCGAAGAGACAGGCCGCCCGGCGCTGATCGCCGAGATCAAGAAGGCCAGCCCCTCCAAGGGCCTGATTCGGCCCGACTTCGACCCGCCGGCCCTGGCGCGCGCCTATGAGGCGGGCGGCGCGGCCTGCCTGTCGGTGCTGACCGACGGCCCCAGTTTCCAGGGCGACGACGCCTATCTGGCCCAGGCGCGCGAGGCCGTCGCCCTGCCCTGCCTGCGCAAGGACTTCCTGGTCGATCCCTGGCAGGTGGCCGAGAGCCGCGCCCTGGGCGCCGACTGCATCCTGATCATCCTGGCCATGGTCGACGACGCCCTGGCCGCCGACCTGCTGGCCGAGGCCGAACGGTTCGGCATGGACGCCCTGATCGAGACCCACGACGAGATCGAGATGGCCCGCGCCTGCAAGCTGGGCGGCGACTTGGTCGGGATCAACAACCGCTCGCTGCGAACGTTCGAGGTCGATCTCGGGACTACGGAACTGCTGTCGATGCTCAGCCCGGTCAAGGCGCTGCTGGTCGCCGAGAGCGGCATCTTCACGCCCGAGGACGTGGAGCGCGTCGCTGCCGCCCACGCCCAGGCCGTGCTGGTCGGCGAGAGCCTGATGCGCCAGGCCGATGTCGAGGCCGCGACGCGGACGCTGCTCGCCGCCTGAGGCCGAGCCGGGGAACGGCGTTAAGTTGACATTAGGAAGGAACACTTACAGAACATCGCCAATGTTCACGGCCCGTTCCGATTCTGTCGGCGGGCGCATGAGGGCCGGCGATGCTTACGAAGAAGCAGCATGAACTGCTGATGTTCATCCATGAACGCATCCAGGAGACCGGCGTCTCCCCCTCGTTCGACGAGATGAAGGAAGCGCTGGACCTGGCGTCCAAGTCGGGCATCCACCGGCTGATCACGGCGCTGGAGGAGCGGGGCTTCATCCGCCGCCTGGCCCACCGCGCCCGCGCGCTGGAGGTGATGAAGCTGCCCGAACAGGCCACGGCCGGCGCGCCGCGCGGCCGCGCCGGCTTCAAGCCGGGCGTGATCGAGGGGGGCGGCCTGCGCGCGGCGGCGGCCGAGCCCGCCAACGACGTGCGCGAACTGCCGCTGCTGGGCAAGATCGCCGCCGGCACGCCCATCGCCGCCATCCAGCACGAGCGCGAACGCCTGCCGGTGCCGGAAGCCATGCTGGGTCGCGGCGACCACTACGTCCTGGAGATCGAGGGCGATTCGATGATCGAGGCCGGCATCCTGAACGGCGACCTGGTGGTGATCCGCAAGGGCGACACCGCCGTCAACGGCGAGATCGTCGTGGCCCTGGTGGAGGGCGAGGAAGCGACGCTGAAGCGCCTGCGCCGCAAGGGCGCCTCCATCGCGCTGGAGCCCGCCAACCGCAACTACGAGACCCGCATCTTCGGCCCGGATCAGGTCGAGGTGCAGGGCAAGCTGGTCGGGCTTATCCGTCGCTATCACTGACGCCCGACGGCCGGCTCCAGGGCCGGTCGCCCCGGACATCGTTGGTCCATAGCGCGCGCCAGCCGGTCTCCTGACGCCACAACTCGACCGCGCCGCCCCGCGCGAAGTCGGCGCCGTCCAGCACCAGCCGTTCCGCACAGGTGGGCGGCAGGGCGTCGACGACCGCGCGCACCGCCACGACCTCGGCCTGGCGGCACAGGTCCTCGAGCCGCGCCTCGTCCGGCGCGCGCCGTCCCCACGACAGGGCGACAGGTCCAGGCGCGGTCGCGGCGCAGGACAGGCGCTGGCAGGACCAGCCTTCCGCCGCCCGATCCTCGGCCGTCAGCCCCCGTCGGCGGGACCACAGATCGACGGCGTAGGTCCGCACGCCGGGACGCAGCACCATGGCCTTGCCCGCGCTCCGATAGGCCGCGTTCGCCGCGCAGTCCGCGATCCACAGGTCCGGCGCGGGCGGCCGGGGCCACAGCAGCACGGCGGCGGCGAACGGCAGGCCGAGCCAGCGCAGACGTCCCCGCCACAGGCAGACGAACAGGACACCGATAAAGGCTGTGGGCAGGGCCGCCGCCGGGGCGCTGGGGATCGTCCGCACCGCGCCCGGAAGGCCGGCGGTCCAGGTTCCGATGGCCATCATGACCTCCACGCCCCAGCCGGCGACGGCCAGGAAAGGTCCGCCCAGGCCCAGCGGCTCCAGCGCGGCGCCCAGCGCCAGGGCGGGCATCAACACGAAGTCAGCGACAGGCGAGACGCCCAGATTAGCCAACAGACCGTACACGGCGGTCCGGTTGAAATGCTGCATGGCGAACGGCCCGGTGGCCAGGCCCGCCACCACGCTGGCCATGATCGCCGCCACCAGCCAGGTCCCGAACCGTTGCACGGCGACGATGATCCATGGCGCGGCGATCTCGCGCGTCCGCCCGGGCCAGGCCTCGACCAGAGCGATCAGGGCCGTGGTGGCGGCGAAGGACATCTGGAAGCCGGGCGTCATCACCGCCTCGGGCTGGGTCAGCAGGACGACGAAGGCGGCGACCGCCAGGCCGTGCATCGTCACCGCCTGCCGGTCCAAAAGGATGGCGAGGAAGGCGATGGAGGCCGTGATGGCGGCGCGCTCGGCCGGCGGCGGCGCCCCGGACACCACCAGATACAGCCCCACCGCGCCCAGGCCCGCGCAGGCGGCGATCTTCTTGCCCGGCGCGCGCAAGGCCAGCCACGGCCACGCCGCCACGCCCAGCCGCACGCCGAAGAACACGAAGCCGCCGACGATGGCCATGTGCAGGCCCGACACCGACAGGATGTGGGCCAGGCCGGAATCGCGCATGACATCCAGATCGTCCTGGCTGACCCAGGTCTCGTGACTGGTGGTCATGGCCGCCGCGATCCCGCCCGCGCCCTCCCCCAGCCGCGCCACGATCCGCTGCGCCAGGCCATAGCGCAGGCCATTGACGGTCATCGCCAGACGCAGCCGCCACGGCGGATCGGGCAGCGCCGCTGGACGCGTCTCGGCCAAGGCGAAGACCACGCCGCCCATGCCCTGGAAATAGGCACCGCGCGCGAAATCATAGGCGCCGGGGCTGGCCGGGGACGGCGGCGGGTTCAACAGGCCGAACAGGCGGATCGGCGCGCCGGGCGGCGGCGGCGCGCCCTTCAGCGTCGCGCGAACGCGCACCGGCGTGTCCTTTGCCGCCAGCCCGCGAATCCGCACCGGCGCCAGCATCACGCGCGCGCCGTTTGCACCCGGACTGTCGACATCCACCACCCAGCCCTCCACCACGACGGGGCCGTCCATGACAGGGGCGACCGGCGCCGCGATCGACAGCGTTCGCGCCTTCGCTACCGCCGCACCTAGGGCGAAACAGGCGATCATCATCAGCGGCGCGGTCAGGCCCCGGGAGGCGCCGCATCGACGCGCGACGAACCACACGCCGGCCGTCAGGGCCGCCGCCAGCGCCAGGGGCCACAGCGGCGGTTCGACCTTCAGGGCGAAATAGGCGGCGGCGCCTGCGCCGAAGGCCACGGGCGTCCACAGCCGCCAGCGCGCGTCCTGCGCCGCCGTCGCCTCTCGCGCCTTGGCCAGGATTCGACGCCAGGGGGTAGGTTTTGACGCATCGGGGGGTATAAGGGCCTCGCTTACGGACCCCTCCCCCATGACCTCGCCTTCCTCGACCGTCGTCACGCGCTTCGCCCCCTCGCCGACCGGCTATCTCCACATAGGAGGGGCTCGGACGGCGCTTTTCAACTGGCTGTACGCCAAGAGACACGCTGGGCGTTTCCTGATCCGCGTCGAGGACACCGACCGCGAGCGGTCGACCGACGCGGCGGTGAAGGCCATCTTCGACGGCCTGAGCTGGCTGGAGCTGTTCGCCGACGAGGAGCCGGTGTTCCAGTTCAGCCGCGCCGACCGGCATCGCGCCGTCATCGACCAGCTGCTGGAAAGCGGCTCGGCCTATCGCGACTTCACCTCGGCGGAGGAGACGGGCCGCCTGCGGGACCAGGCCAAGGCCGAGAAGCGCGCCTTCGAATCGCCGTGGCGCGACCGGCAGCCGACCGTCGACGACCTGGCCTTGCCGCATGTCGTGCGCTTTCGCCGTCCCCGGAACACGACCGTGATGGTCCAGGACGAGGTCCAGGGCGCCGTCTCCTGGTCGACCGACGATCTCGACGACCTGGTGCTGCTGCGCTCCGACGGCGCCCCGACCTACAACCTAGCCGTGGTGGCGGACGACCATGACATGGGCGTGACCCACGTCATCCGAGGCGACGACCATCTGAACAACGCCGCCCGCCAGAGCCTGATCTACGACGCCCTGGGCTGGACGCGCCCCAGCTTCGCCCATATCCCGCTGATCCACGGCCCCGACGGCGCCAAGCTCAGCAAGCGGCACGGGGCGCAGGCGGTCCACGAATATGCGGCCATGGGCTATCTGCCCGAGGCCATGCGCAACTACTTGGCCCGGCTGGGCTGGGCCCACGGCGACGACGAACTGTTCAGCGACGAACAGGCGATCCAGTGGTTCGATTTCAAGGGCGTCGGCAAGGCGCCGGCCCGCCTCGACTTCGACAAGCTGGCCCACGTCAACGCCCACTGGCTGCGCCTGGCCGACGACGAACGGCTGGCCAAGCTGGCCCTGGACGTCCACCTGGAGCGGGGCCGGTCGCTGGTCGAGGACGACGAGGCCCGGCTGCAGCGCGCCATGCCCTTCGTTAAGGACCGGGCCAGGACGGTGCTGGAACTGGCGGACCAGACGGAATTCGCCCTCAAGGACCGCCCCCTCGCGCTCGACGAGAAGGCGCGCGCCCTGCTGGCGGGCGAGACCCTGGATCGTCTTCGGCGGTTGCGGGACCGGCTGGGGCTGTTCCAGTCCTGGGACGTCTTTGCCCTGGAGACCGAGCTGAAGGCCTTCGCCGAGGCCGAGGGCGTCGGCTTCGGCAAGATCGGCCCGCCGATGCGCGCGGCGCTTACCGCCGGATCAACTTCGCCTGACATTGCAAAGACTTTGGCCGCCCTGGGCCGCGACGAGAGCCTCGGGCGCTTGGATGATGCGCTGCAACAGACTAAGTGACACCCACAAACCAGAAAGCGCCCGACGCCTCCCCGCGCCCGGACGTCATATTGCAAAGGGGCATTGATGACTGACCAAGCCAAAACCGCCACCCTCGAGTTCGAGGGCAAGAGCGTCGATCTGCCGGTTCTGTCGGGCTCGACCGGTCCGGACGTGATCGACATCCGCAAGCTCTACGGCGGCACGGGCGCCTTCACCTTCGATCCGGGCTTCACCTCCACCGCCGCGTGCGAATCGGGCCTGACCTACATCGACGGCGACGCCGGCGTGCTGCTGCACCGCGGCTATCCGATCGACCAACTGGCGTCGCAATCGAACTTCATCGAGGTCTGCCACCTGCTGCTGCACGGCGAACTGCCGACCGCGGCGCAGTACGAGAAGTTCGAGAACAGCATCACCATGCACACGATGCTGCACAGCCAGTTCGACCGCTTCTTCGAAGGCTTCCGCCGCGACGCCCACCCCATGTCGATCATGGTCGGCACCGTCGGCGCCCTGTCGGCCTTCTATCACGACAGCCTGGACATCCATGATCCGGTGCAGCGCGACATCTCGGCCATCCGCCTGATCGCCAAGATGCCGACGATCGCGGCCCGCGCCTACAAGTACCACATCGGCCAGCCCTTCATCTCGCCGCGCAACGACCTGTCCTACGCCGAGAACTTCCTGCGCATGTGCTTCGCCGTGCCGGCCGAGGACTATCACGTCGATCCGGCCCTGGTGCGCGCCATGGACCGCATCTTCATCCTGCACGCCGACCACGAGCAGAACGCCTCGACCTCGACCGTCCGCCTGGCCGGCTCGTCGGGCGCCAATCCGTTCGCCTGCATCGCCGCCGGCATCGCCTGCCTGTGGGGCCCGTCGCATGGCGGCGCCAACGAGGAGGCGCTGAACATGCTCAAGGAGATCGGCACCCCGGACAAGATTCCGGAGTTCATCCAGGGCGTGAAGGACCGCAAGTTCAAGCTGATGGGCTTCGGCCACCGCGTGTACAAGAACTACGACCCGCGCGCCAAGGTCATGCAGCAGTCGGCCTATGAGGTCCTGGCCGCCACGGGCCGCGAGAACGATCCGCTGTTCCAGGTCGCCAAGGAACTGGAGGCCGTCGCCCTGCAGGACGAGTATTTCACCTCGCGCAAGCTGTTCCCGAACGTCGACTTCTATTCGGGCATCACCCTGTCCGCCATGGGCTTCCCGACCACCATGTTCACCGTGCTGTTCGCCCTGGCGCGCACCGTGGGCTGGATCGCCCAGTGGCAGGAGATGATGGCCGATCCGTCGCAGAAGATCGGCCGCCCGCGCCAGCTCTACACCGGCCCGACCGAGCGCGACTACGTGCCGATCGACCAGCGCGGCTGAGCCCTCGAAAGCCATCGAGCGAAGACGCCGGGACCCTCCCGGCGTCTTTTCTTTTGGCCGTCGCTCAGGCCAGCCGCAGATCGACGAACCGTTCGCCCAGGTCGTCCAGGTCGCGGTACATGTGCGCCAGGCCGATGGCCGCCGCGCCGCGCGCCATGTCGCCCGCCTCCTCCGCCGGCGCCAGGGCCAGGACCGGATCGGGCTGGCCCAGCGGCTCGCCAGGCTTGCCGACCGACAGGGCCTCCAGCCTCGCCACGACCCGCTGCGCCGCCTCGCGCCACGGCCCCAGCCGCCCGTCGGCGCCGCCCTCGGACTGGAAGCCCCGCCCCAGGATCACGATGTCGCTGCGTACGCGCCAGAAGGCGCGGACCAGGGCGGCGCGGTCGGCGGTCTCCTTCTGCGCCCCCGGCAGGTCGATGACGTTCTTGGCCGCCTGTCCCAGGGTGTCCAGTCGACGCTTCAGGTCGGTGTGGCGCACGCTGATCTCCCCTCCGAAAGCCGGATCGCCCTTTAGCAC
>JAEWDF010000099.1 GCA_023390245.1 Pseudomonadota bacterium | reverse complement strand
CTCCGGGCCAGGCCGCGCCCTCTCCGGACCTGTGCCGCGTGGGCGGCGGTGGGGGAGGCGGCGGCGCCTCAGCCTCCGGGGCGGGCTTTTCCGGCGGCGCGGGCGGCGTTCGGGGCGCGGGCGGTGGAGGCGGGGGTGCAGGCCTGACCGCCTCGGGCAAGGGCGGCGCGGGCGCGGGAGGCGTGGTCCTGATCACGGCCGTCGGATGAGACGCCGGCTGGGACGCCCCGCCCGGCCGGTGGAGGCGCTGGAGCCCGAGGCCTGGGAAGCCCTGGCTGACGTGGACGACGGCGAGGTGGCGATGGCGGGGCGCGACGGCCGCCGCCCGCCGATGCGATTCGAAGAAGAGGAGGACGAGGCATGACGCGGAGGACCGTCAATCTGGCGGAGGGACGCTGGCTGTGGCGGCGCACCTACGCCTTCCTGGTCAGCGGCGGGCTGTGGCTGCTCCTGATGCGGGCGGTCGGGCGCACGCCGCCGGACCGGCTGCCGGAGACGGCGCGGGGGCTGATGGGCCTGCTGGCGCTGATCCTGGTGCTCTATCTGGTCGCGCCTACGGCGCAGCAATTGGCGACGATGATCGCCAGCGCCCGGCTGCGGCTGGGGGGAGGGCGGCCATGAGCTTCCGTCTGTCGAGCCGGTCGCGGGCGCGGCTGAAAGGGGTGCATCCCGCCCTGGTCGCGGCGGCGGAGGCGGCGATCGCGCGCACGCCGGTGGATTTCATGATCACCGAGGGCCTGCGGACGCCCGAACGGCAGGTCGCGCTGGTAAAGGCCGGCGCCAGCCAGACCCTGCGCTCGCGCCACCTGACGGGCCATGCGATCGATGTCGCCGCCCTGGTCGAGGGCCAGGTCCGCTGGGACTGGCCGCTCTATGCGCGGATCGCCGAGGTCTTCAAGGCCGTCGCGGCCAAACGGGAGACGCCCATCGTCTGGGGCGGCGACTGGACCACGTTGAGAGACGGTCCGCACTTCGAACTGGATCGGAGGGCCTTTCCATGAGGGCCTGGCTCAGGGTGCTGACCCCGCTCGGCTGGGCGGTCGCGGTGGTCGCGATCCTGTTGGCGCTGGGCGGCCTGGGGCTGCGCTGGGACCCGCTCGGCCTCCAGCAACGCCGGCTCGAAGCCGCCCAGGCCCGGGCGCGGGCCGGGGTGGCGGAGGCCCATGCGCGCTGGGCCGAGACCAAGGGCGCCGAGGCGCAGATGGGCCGCCTCGACGATTTCCATCAACGGACGGCGGCGGCGGAACGCGCCGCAACCGTCGTCCAGCAACAGGCGAGGAGCGCCGATGACGCCTATGATCTTCTTGAAAGCGATCGCGCCGATCGCCTGCGCCGCCATGACGGCGAGCTGTGCCGGCTCGCCCCCGATCTCGACGGTTGCGCCGCCGCGCCTGACGTTGCCGGAAGCGGCGACGCGGCCATGCGCCCTGGCGGTCCTGCCGCCTGAGCCGGCCATGGCGGACCTGGAGACCGGCTACGCCGCGCGCGGCGCCCAGATCGTGGCCTGCGACGGCGCGCGCCGTCTCGCCGTCGAGACGCTGCTGGCCGAGCGGGCCCTGCAGGACGCCGTGCGCTAGGCGCCGGCAGAAACGACTCGGCAACTTCTGCCCTGCGCGGCGGAAGTTGCCGGGCCGCGGCATTTGAGACGGAAGAAAACCCGAATGAAATCAGTCTCAAGGGTGAGCGACGCCTTCGTGCCGAACTGGCCTCGCCCTTGCTCCCGGAAGGCCGAGCAAAATGCTCCCGGCCGCCAAAATGGCGTCGGACATCACACGAAGTGAACAGAGGAAGCCAAAATGGCTGTCAGCATCAACACGAACTACGGCGCGGCCATCGCGCTGCAGAACCTCAATGCGACCAACGCCCAGTTGGAGCGCACGCAGAACCGTGTCAACACGGGTCTGAAAGTCGCCACCGCCAAGGACAACGGCGCGATCTTCGCCATCGCGACGACCCAGCGCGCCAATATGGGCGCCATGGACGCGGTCAAGAATTCGCTGCAACGCGGCCAATCCATCGTCGACGTGGCCCTGGCCGCCGGCGACACCGTCACGGCCGCCCTCGAAGAGATGAAGCAGCTGGCGGTCAATATCCAATCTTCCGTCGCCGCCTCCGACGCCGAAGCCGCCTATCTCAAGGATTTCAACGCCCTGGGCCAGGAGATCGACAAGGCGCTGAAGGGCGCTTCGTTCGATGGCGTCAACCTGTGGAACACCACCACGGCGACCGACGTCACCACCAACCTGAGCGGCGGGACCTACCAGATCGGCTTCGGCACGACCGACAAGGCGGCCGCGGCTCCGGTGACGGCCGTGTCCTCCGGAACGGTCGTGCGCGCGGGCGCCACGGTGACCATCGTGGACGCCGCCATCAAGGAAATCACCACCGACCTGGCCACCCTGGGCACCCAGTCCAAGTCGGTCAGCCGCCAGCTGACTTTCGTCGGCAAGCTGCAGGACGCCACCGAGGCCGGCATCGGCAACCTGGTGGACGCGGATCTGGCCAAGGAAAGCGCCAAGCTGACCGCGCTCCAGACCAAGCAGCAACTCGGCGTGCAGGCGCTGTCCATCGCCAACTCGGCCAGCTCCATCCTGATGAGCCTGTTCCGCAGCTAGGCCGCCGGGTCCGGCTGGAGCCTTCGACGCGCATTCCGTCCCTCGCCCGGCAGAAATTGCCGGGTGCATGGGAAGGCTCGGCACAATCTGCCGGGCGGAAAGGATGGTGAATCAAAGAATAATCTAGGAATTCCAATCCATTGTCTGGGTAGGCAAGGGCTGCCGGCTGGCCCGGCAATTGCTTCATCCCGGGTGAGCAAAAAGCTCCCGGCGCCAAAAGGGCGTCGGCTGTCACGAAGTGAGAAGGACCGCCAAAATGGCGAACAGCATCAACACGAACTACGGCGCGGCCATCGCGCTGCAGAACCTCAACAAGACCAACGCGCAGCTGGAGACCACCCAGAACCGCGTCAACACCGGCATGAAGGTGTCGTCCGCCAAGGACAACGGCGCCATCTTCGCCATCGCCACCAGCCAGCGCGCCGAGATGGGCGCCCAGGACGCGGTGCGGAACTCGCTGCAACGGGGCCAGTCGATCATCGACGTGGCCTTGGCCGCAGGCGACACCATCACTTCCGCGCTGGAGGAGATGAAGTCCCTGGCGGTCAACATCGCCTCCTCGACCGGCGACGCCAAGACGGCCTATGAGGCGGACTTCACCGCCCTCGGCAAGGAGATCGACGCGGCGCTGAAAGGCGCGACCTTCGACGGCGTGAACCTGTTCACCACCGCCGCCGGCGCGACCACCGACCTGCTGATCAACACCAAGAGCACCGGCAACACCTACCGCATCGGCACCACCGCCGCGCTGAGCGCCAACACCGACTTGGTCAAGTTCACCGCCGCCACGCCGGCTGTGGCCGACTATACGGTCGCGAACGTCGATCTGGTCATGAAGGCGGTCACCACCGCCCTGGGCACCCTGGGCACCCAGTCCAAGTCCGTGGGCCGCCAACTGACCTTCGTCGGCAAGTTCCAGGACGCCCTGGAAGCCGGCATCGGCAACCTAGTGGACGCCGACCTGGCCAAGGAAAGCGCCAAGCTGACCGCGCTCCAGACCAAGCAGCAGCTCGGCGTGCAGGCGCTGTCGATCGCCAACTCCGCCAGCCAGATCATGCTCAGCCTCTTCCGCTAAGGCCCGGAGGTCGCGTCCGGCCCGCCGGGCGCGCCAAGGCCTGTTAACCGGAGTCCGGTCCGCCGGTCTCCAACCCAGAGCAAAACGCTCGCGTCGGCAAAACGCCGGCGATCCTCAAGAAGTGAACAAGGAGCGCCAAAATGGCGAACAGCATCAACACCAACTACGGCGCGGCCATCGCGCTGCAGAACCTGAACAAGACCAACGCCCAGCTGGAAACGACGCAGAACCGCGTCAACACCGGCATGAAGGTGTCGTCGGCGAAGGACAATGGCGCCATCTTCGCCATCGCCACCAGCCAGCGCGCCAACATGGGCGCCCAGGACGCGGTCAAGAACTCGCTGCAACGGGGTCAGTCGATCATCGACGTCGCCCTGGCGGCGGGCGACACCGCCACCTCGGCTCTGGAGGAGATGAAGGCCCTCGCGGTCAACATCGCCTCCTCGACCGGCGACGCCCAGACGGCCTATCTGGCCGACTACAACGCCCTGGGCAAGGAAGTGGCCTCCGCTCTGTCGGGCGCCACCTTCGACGGCGTGAACCTGTGGGCCACCGCGGGCGTCACCAATCTGACGACCAACACCTCGGGCGGCACCTACGGCGTTGGCTTCGCGACCAACATCTCCACCGGCGCCACCATCGCTGCGGTGAACACCGGCGCGATCACGGCGGCCAACGCCACCGTGACCAACGTCGACGCCGCGCTGAAGACGGTCACGGACAGCCTGGCCACCCTGGGCACCCAGTCCAAGTCGGTCGGTCGCCAGATCACCTTCGTCAACAAGCTCCAGGACGCCCTGGAGGCCGGCATCGGCAACCTGGTGGACGCCGACCTGGCCAAGGAAAGCGCCCGCCTGACCGCCCTGCAAACCAAGCAGCAGCTGGGCGTGCAGGCGCTGTCGATCGCCAACTCGTCGAGCTCGGTCCTGCTCGGCCTGTTCCGCTAAGGCCCGGAAGGCCCGGTCGCCCCGGCGGCCGGGCCGTTGGCCTTGACCCCAGAGCAAAATGCTCTCGCCGGCAAAACGCCGGCGTCCCTCACGAAGTGAACAAGGAGCGCCAAAATGGCGAACAGCATCAACACCAACTATGGCGCGGCCATTGCGCTGCAGAACCTGAACAAGACCAACGCCCAGCTGGAAACGACGCAGAATCGCATCAACACCGGCATGAAGGTGTCGTCGGCGAAGGACAATGGCGCGATCTTCGCCATCGCCACCAGCCAACGCGCCGCCATGGGCGCCCAGGACGCGGTCCGGAACTCGCTGCAACGGGGCCAGTCGATCATCGACGTCGCCCTGGCCGCGGGCGACACGGCCGTCGCCGCGCTGGAGGAGATGAAGGCCCTGGCGGTCAACATCGCCTCTTCGACCGGCGACGCCCAAGCGGCCTACCTGGCCGACTGGAACGCCTTGGGCAAAGAAGTCGACGCCGCGCTGAAAGGCGCGACCTTCGACGGCGTGAACCTGTGGAACACTGAAGACGCGACGACCGTCACGACTTCGACGGCGTCCACCGGCAACACCTACCAGATCGGCTTCGGTACGGTGGACAAGGCCGCCGAGGATGCGATCACCGATGTGACGACGGCGGCGTCCGCGCCGGCCGACGCCACTGAGGCGGCCGCCTTCGCGACCAATGTGGACGCGGCCATCAAGGCCATGACCGCTGATCTGGCGACGCTGGGCACACAGTCCAAGTCGGTGGGTCGCACCATCTCCTTCGTCGGCAAGCTCCAGGACGCCTTGGAATCCGGCATCGGAAACCTGGTGGATGCGGACCTGGCCAAGGAAAGCGCCCGCCTGACGGCCCTGCAGACCAAGCAGCAGCTGGGCGTGCAGGCGCTGTCGATCGCCAACTCGTCGAGCTCGATCCTGCTCGGCCTGTTCCGCTAAGGGGCGCGGCCGGACGGTTCCGACCGTCCGGCCGACTCCCGTCCTAGAGGAGCGCGGCCTTCGCCGCGCCTGGAGCCATGTCCAACCATGTCGCGAGTGTAACCAGCGTACCGCCGCCGTCGCCCGTCGATCCCGCGCCCGTCGCGCCGCCCGCGCCACCGGCCGACGACCGCGACGATCCCAGCCGTCTGCGGCTGATCATCGAGGCGACCGGTCGGGGACGCTTCATCTACAAGATTCTGGACCGCGTCACTGGCGAAGTGATCCGGCAGCTTCCCCGCGAGGAAGTGGAGCGGCTGAAGGCCGATCCGACCTATCGCGGCGGCAAGGTGATCGACACCAGCGTCTGATCGGCGCGACCCGGACGTTTTTCCCGTCGCCGGCCTCCGCCGCGCGGCGCGATCATGGTTTCCGGCGCGTTAACCATACGCATACCGACTCATGGTTTATCCTGGCCCAAACAGAAGTCCCGGGGCTCGAAGCCATGACCACCAGCATTCACACCAACGCCTCGGCGCTCGTGGCGCTGCAGAATCTCAATCGGACGAACGACCAGCTCGCCGCGACGCAGGGCCGGGTCAACACCGGCCTGAAGGTGCAGGGCGCCAAGGACAATGCGGCGGTCTGGGCGGTGGCCCAGGGCCAGCGCGCCGACAAGGGGTCGCTGGAGGCGGTCACGACCAGCCTGAACCGCGCGACCTCGATCGCCGACGTGTCGCTGGCCGCGGGCGAGCAGATCTCGGACATCATGCTGGAGCTGAAGCAGAAGGCGACCGCCGCCGCCGACCCCAGCGCCACCGCCGCGACGCGGGCGTCCTACAATGACGAGTTCCAGTCGCTGCTGAAGTCGATCCAGTCCTTTGCCGACAATGCGGTGTTCGACGGCGCGAACATCCTGGACGGCGCCTCCGCCACGGCGCTCGACTTCCTGGCCAGCGCCGACGGCGCGGAGACGATCTCCTTGAACCGCCAGGATCTGACTTTGGCCGGGCTCGGCCTGGCCGCCGACGCCGGCCCGCCGGTGGTCGCCGCGCCCGATCTGACGAGCGAGGCCAACGCCACCGCGGCCCTGACGCGGGTGGACGCCGCCCTGGCGACCGTGGGCGAACGCCTGGCGGCCCTGGGCGCCGAAGCCAAGCAGATCGAGCGCCACACCACCTATGTCGGCAAGCTGTCCGACGCGCTGGAAAGCGGCATCGGCAACCTGGTGGACGCGGACCTGGCGCGGGAAAGCGCCCGCCTGCAGGCCTTGCAGGTGCAGCAGCAACTGGGCGTGCAGGCGCTGTCGATCGCCAACCAGGCGCCGCAGATCATCCTGTCGCTGTTCCAGAACTGACGGGACTTAAGCCTTCGTTAGAGGGCGCGGCTTCAAGCTTGGCCGGCGGAGCCGCGTCATGATCAACAACAGCTATCTGCTGGGCCTGTACGGCGTCACGACCGACACGTCGTCCCTGCTGGGAACGACGACGAACAGCCTGGGCGCGACCAAGAAAACCCAGCCCACCGCGCCCTGGAGCTCGACGGCGACCGCGCCGAAGGCCAGCGACATGGTGCGCGCGGCGTTGGCGGGACGGCGCCTGATCAATGAATCGGCGGTCGATGTCGACCTGGCCGGCGCCTCGGCCGATTACCGCAAGCTGTTCGCCCTGTATCAAGGCCTCAATTCGTTGAGCGCCCTGGCGGACCGCGCCAACACCAAGGGGCTGAGCAGCCTGGAATCGGCCCAGCTGAACCGCCGTTTCGCCTCCGGCCTGGCCGAGATTTCCGACTATCTGAAGACCGCCGCCTTCCAGGATGTCCGGGTCGTGCAGGGCGTGACCTCCAGCACGGTCAAGACCGGCTTTGCGCTGGAGAAGGCCCAGACCACCTTCGTCACCAAGGCGATCCACGACGGCGATCCGTCCCAGGCGGTGGAGGCCTTCCAGGGCGATGTGCGCTTCCGCATGACCGTCGGCATCGGCCAGCAGAGCCAGACGATCGACTTCGACCTGTCCGAGATGGGCGCGACCGAACGGACGATGGACAACGTCATCGCCTATATGAACGGCAAGCTGGAGACCGCCGGCGTGGGAACCCGCATGGGCCGCCAGCTGATCGCCGCCGAGGCGAAGACCGTCAAGGTCGGCGACAAGACCGTCACCCTGCCGTCCGGTCCGGACCAATGGGCCCTGAGGGTTTCCGGGGCGACCGCTGAGACCATCAGCTTCGCCGCCGTTGACACCTCCGACGCCGTCTATGTGACCCAGGGCGTGGGCGCGGGCAGCGCCGCCCAATTGCTGAAGTTCCAGGTGGACGGGGGCGATGCGCCCCAGGCCCAGGCCGGCGTCAGCGACGCCTTCTGGGTGGAAGGACAGGTGGGACGCAGCGCTCTGCCGGACGGTGTCGAGGCCGTGCGCGCCAGCGCCGTCGCGCCCGACGGATCGGTGTGGGTCGTCGCCGACCTGGCCTCGGGCGATCCCAACCAGCCGATCAAGGGGACGCGCGACGTGGCCCTGCTGAAGTACGATTCAGCCGGCAATCTGATGCAGACCAAGCTGCTGGGAGCGGCCTCCAGCGCCAGCGGCTTCGCCATCGCCATCGACGACGACGGGCGGGTGGCGCTGGCCGGCTCGGTCACCGGCGCGCTGGAGCCGGGCAAGAGCGGCGACAGCGCGACCACGGCCGACAGCTTCGTCACCCTGTTCGACGCCGACGGCAAGGAACTGTGGACCCAGCGGCGCGGGGCCAAGGCGGCCGACGAGGCCACGGAGGTCGGCTTCGGCGCCGACGGGACCATCTATGTCGCGGGCCGGTCGCAGTCGGCCATGCCGGGAACCGTCGCCCTGGGCGGCTGGGACAGCTATCTGCAGACCTTCAAGGAGCAGCCGCTGACGGTCATCGGCCCGACCGTGGGCGTCAGCGTCTCCACCCTGCAGTTCGGCACTATCGGCAACGATTCGGTCCAGGCCATGACGGTGTCGGGCTCGGACCTCTACACCGCCGGCGTCGAGAACGGGCGGCTGATGGTGCGCCGCTTCACCCTGGACGCCGAGGGGATACCCGCTCTGGCCTCGACCCGCGACCTGGGGCTGGCCAGCGGCGAGGTCGCCGGCATCGCCGTGGAGAACGGCAAGGTCGTGGTGACCGGCCAGACCGACAATCCCGCGCTGGACATCGGCGTGACGACCAACGCCCACGCCGGCGGGACGGACGTCTTCGTCGCCAGCCTGTCCGCCGATCTCCAGGCCTCGGCTTCGGACCGGCTGACCTATTTCGGCGGCGAAGGGAACGACACCGCCGCCGACGTGCAGATCAGGGACGGCAAGGTCTGGGTCACCGGCACGAACCGCGAAGCGGGCGCGGAGAAGACCGATCCCACCCGCGCCTATCTGGCGCGGCTGGATCTGGACACGGGCGCGGTCGAGTACAATCAGACCTGGCGCGCGGATAACGACCAGGCCAAGTCCACCAGCCTGACCATCGCCTCGGGCGGGGCCAGCGTTCTGGACCGGCTGGGCCTGCCCCAGGGCGAGATTCTGCAGGCGGACTCCAAGCTGCTGACGGTCGCCACCTCGGCGCGGGTCGGCGACCAGTTCACCATCTCTCCCGCCGGCGGCGGCCGGCCGGTGACGGTGACGATCGACGCCAAGGACACGCTGGAGACGCTGGCCAAGAAGATCATGACCGCCTCTGGCCGCCAGCTCGAAGCCAAGATCGTCAGCGACAACAAGGTCGTACCGCCCGTTCAGCGGCTGCAGATCACCACCGCCGCCAACCGCCAGGGCGCGGTCATCTCGGCCGGCCCGGCGGGCAAGGACGCGCTGGCGGCGCTGGGCCTGACGCCCGGCTTCATCGGCAAGACCGCGGACGACGGACCCAAGGCCTACGGCCTGGACCTGCCGAACACCCTGAACCTGGGCGACGCGGCCTCGATCAAGGCGACGATCGACGCCCTGGCCAAGGCGATGACGGCGATCCGGTCGGCCTATCGCTCCCTGGCGCCGCAGACCTCGACCCAGACCAACAGTCAGACGGGGAAGGGCGGGTCGACCGCCTACTTCCAGGCGCAGGCGGCCAATTTCCAGGCCGCGCTGGATCGCCTCCTGGCCTGAGCGCCGCGCGCCGCGCTTGGCGGTTGACCTCGACGGCCCGGTCGGGGTTATTGGTGGCCCCAATCGCGCGAGCCCCCTATGGCCCTTCCCAACGACAATCGCGTCATCATCGCCATCGGCGCCGCCCTGGTGATCATCGCCGCCGTGGTGCTGGCGCTGATCTTCACCGGCGGAAACGACAAGGCGCCGGAAGCGCCGCCCGCGTCCAAGGGCGGGTTGACGGTGGACCTGGCAGAGGCGCCCGCGCTGGAGCCGACGCGCGAGCTGCGCTGTTTCGTCAACGGCCAGTTCGTCGGCATGGCGACCCTGTCCGACTGCGCCCGCCGCAACGGCGTCGCCACCGAGGCGCTGGACGTGGGGCTGGACGAGACCGGCGCCCTGGCCGCCGCGCCGACTGCGGCCTTCGCCCCGCCGCCGGCCCTGCCGTCGATCGAGCTGACCGAGGTCGAGCCCCGGCCGTCGCCCCTGCCGGAACAGCCGACGGCGTCCGCGCCCGCGCCGCGGCCCGTCGGCAACCCGTGCCTGCGCTACGCCGGGTCGGAATGGCGCGTCCTGTCCAGCGGCATGAGCCTGAACGCCTGCGTCCAGGCTCTGTATGCGGGCACCTGCGTCCGGCCGGGCGACGCCCAGTACGGCCGCTGGGGCGAGACCACGCTGCGGCTGGTGCCGCGCCGGGTCGAGCAATCCTCCGACAACACGCGGTTCCGCACCCTGGCCGAACAGGATCGCAACTGCCAATTCCCGGGTCTGAACTGATGCGCGCCGCCCTGATCGTCACGGCCTTCGGCGCGATCGCGCTGGCGGGCTGCTCCAATGAGCCGAAGTTCACCTTCGTGCCCGGCGTCTGCTACTTCGTCTCCCAGCAGGAGGGCGAGGCGCCGCAGTTGCAGAAACTGGCCGAGGACGTGCCGCAGATCGAACTGTGCGCCGCGCGGCTGGAGGAGATGCGCGTGCGTTTCCTGCGCCTGGGCGGGTCCAAGAGCGAGATCGTCGGCGCCTATCAGGGCCGCTACATCTTCATCGACCGCGAAGGGGTCAGTTTCGGCCAGACGCTGAACGGCGGCCGCTTCTTCGCCCTGGCCCGCACGGGAGACGGCCGTCTGGCCATCCCCGGCGCCATCCAGCGCGACGAGACCGGCCGCCCGGTCGCGGTGGCGGCCGAGCCGGAAGCGAAGTGACGCCGGCCCAAGGGGCTTGCGCGGCGCGAACAAAGCTGGAACATTCCCGCTTTCTATCCACGAGTTTTGCACCGCGTGCATCGGAAAGCGGCTGGCGGCGGCGCGCCGTCGCCCTATGAGAAGAGCCTGAAAGGCGGATCGGCGAGCCGGTCCCGAGCAAAGGAAAGCGTGATGGCGGGCAGCGTCAACAAGGTCATTCTGGTCGGCAACCTGGGGCGTGACCCCGAGATTCGCTCCATGCCCAACGGCGACCGGGTCGCCCAGCTCTCGCTGGCCACGTCTGAGCAGTGGCGCGACCGCTCAACCGGCGAGCGCAAGGAGAAGACCGAGTGGCACCGCGTGGTCATCTTCAACGACAATATCGTCAAGGTGGTCGAGAACTATCTGAAGAAGGGCTCGACCATCTATATCGAGGGTCAGCTCCAGACTCGGAAGTACACCGACCAGCAGGGCGTCGAGAAGTATTCGACCGAGATCGTCGTGGGCCGCTTCAATGGCCAGCTGACCATGCTGGGCGGCCGGTCGGAGGGCGCGGGCCAGGGCGGCGGCTATGGCGGCGGCGGCCGTTCGGACGACGACTATTCCTCCGGCTTCTCGACCGGCGGCGCCAACAAGCCGTCGGGCCCCAAGGAAAGCTACGACCTGAACGACGACATCCCGTTCTGACGGAAACGTCGGGTCATCCGATGTGAGCGGACGGCGTGGCGCCGGCGTGGCATAGGCGGGACATCATGACCGCCGCCGCGCCCGCTTCGCCCTCCGCCAGACCCCATCCGCTGACCGGCCTGGAGATCGCCGCCATCCTGGCGATCATCGTCACCTGGGGCGTGAACAATGCGGCGGGCAAGCTGGCCACGGAGGTGATGCCGCCGCTGCTGGTGGGGGCGTTGCGGTTCGCCATAGCCACCGTCTGTCTGGCCGCCTTCATCCGCCCGCCATTCCCCGACTGGCGGAGCCTGGTGCTGATCGTGCTGGTCGGCGGGGCGTTGCAGTACGGCCTGCTGTACGTCGCCTATTCGCTGGCGGTCGACGTGACGCCGGTGACGGTGGCGAACCAGCTGTGGATTCCGCTGACCACCCTGTTCGCCTTCCTGCTGCTGAAGGAGCGGTTGGGCAGGGCGGCGCTGGCGGGAATGGTCATAGCCTTCGCCGGCGTAGCCTGGATGATGCTGGACGCCCATGCCATCCAGGACTGGCGCGCCATTCTGGTCGGCGTCGCCGCCGGCGCGGCCTGGGCCCTGACCACGGTGGTGGCGCGGCGCACCACATCGATCCCGCCGCTGAAGATGCAGGGCCTGCTGGCGGCCGGCACCCTGCCGATCCTGGCCTTCGGTTCGGCCGTGTTCGAACACGGGCAGGTCGAGGCCATGCGCCAGGCGACGCCGCTAGTCTGGGCCTGTCTGCTGTGGGCGGGGGTCATCTCGTCCGTCCTGGCGACGACCCTGCTGTTCTGGCTGGTCCAGCGGCGTGAGGCGGGCCGGGTCACGCCCTATCTGCTGGCGACGCCGGTGGTGACCCTCCTGATCGGCTGGGGCTTCATGGGCGACGTCCTGACGCCGCAGATCCTGACCGGAGCGGCGGTGACCATGGGCGGCGTCGCGGCGGTCGCCCTGGCGGAACGCGGCCTGCGCGCCGGCGCCGCCAAGGCCTGATGAAGGATTGCAGGGCTATCGTCGCCCTGCTCGAGCCCAAGCCCCGCGATCAGCTCGCGCTCAGCGCCGCGCAGGCCACGCGGTCGCCGGCGCCGCCGATCGGCTGGGTCAGGTGGTCGTCCGGATTGGCGTGGATGATGATGGCCGAGCCATCGGCGTCCCACAGCCATTGGCCGGGCCCCTGGGCCGAAATGCGGGCGCGGGTGGTGAACAGCTCGGCGTTCACCTTGCCGTCCGCGCCAGCGTAGACATTCGGCAGGTCGCCGTCATCGGGGCCGTTGGGGTTCAACAGGCCGTGCGGCGGCTTGGGGTCGCCGTGGTTGATGTGTGCGCCGGAGGAGGTGAAGGGCGCCTCGCAGGCGCCCGTGGCGTGGATATGAATGCCATGCCAGCCGGGCGTGAGGCCCGAGGCCTCGACCTTGATCAGCAGGCCCGTGGCCCCCTGGCGCAGGTCGACGCGGCCGATCGGCTGGCCTTCGCCGTTGATCAGCACGGCCTGTCCCGCAGCCCCGGTTTCGGCGCGTGTGGCGATCGGCTGGGTCGAGGTCGCGTCGGAGGCGCAGGCGGCCGTCAGGGCCAGGGGCGCGGCGGCGGCCAGAACGGCGGCGAGGGCGGTGGCGCGCATGTCGAAAATCCTTTCTGAAACGGGCTTTCGGAAGGCGGCTTCGCTTTGCCACCCAAGCCCCCGGATGCTAGAAACCGGAACAGCGGATCACGTTCCGATTCCGGCCGAATAAAGCCACGCTTCCTTGACCGACGATAGCTACGAAAACGCCGCGCCCTACAATGCTGGAGGGGCGGGCGGCTCCGACATCTCGACGATCACGATCGAGACCGAGCTGAAACGCTCGTACCTCGACTACGCCATGAGCGTGATCGTCAGCCGCGCCCTGCCGGACGCGCGCGACGGGCTGAAGCCGGTGCACCGGCGCATCCTGTATTCGATGCACGACCTGAACATGGCGCCGGAACGGGCCTATTCCAAATGCGCCCGCGTGGTCGGCGACGTGCTGGGCCGGTTCCACCCGCACGGCGACGCCTCGGTCTATATGGCGCTGGTGCGGATGGCGCAGCCGTTCTCGATGGGGCTGATGCTGGTCGACGGCCAGGGCAACTTCGGCTCGGTCGACGGGGATATGCCCGCGTCGATGCGATACACCGAGTGCCGCATGGCGCCGGCCGCCGTGGCGCTGATGGCCGATATCGACAAGGACACGGTCGACTTCCAGCCGAACTATGACGAGAAGGAACTGGAGCCGGCAGTCCTGCCGTCGCGGATCCCGAACCTGCTGGTCAACGGCGCGGGCGGCATCGCCGTCGGCATGGCGACCAACATTCCGCCGCATAACCTGGGCGAGGTGATCGACGCCGCGATCGCTCTGCTGGACGATCCCGACGTCTCTGACGAGACGCTGCTGGACATCGTGCCCGGCCCCGACTTCCCGACCGGCGGCGAGATCATGGGCCGCACCGCGCCGAGGAACGCCCTGCGCGACGGCCGCGGCTCGGTCATCGTGCGCGGCAAGGCCTCGATCGAGGAGATCCGCAAGGATCGCGAGGCCATCATCGTCACCGAGCTGCCGTACCAGGTGAACAAGCAGACCCTGATCGAGCGCATCGCCGAAATGGTGCGCGAGAAGCGGCTGGAAGGCATCGCCGACGTCCGCGACGAATCCGACCGCCACGGCATGCGGATGGTCATCGAACTGAAGCGCGACGCCTCGGGCGACGTGATCCTGAACCAGCTGTGGCGCTATACGGCGATGCAGAGCTCGTTCGGCGTCAACATGCTGGCGCTGAACCATGGCCGGCCCGAGCAGATGGGCCTGCGCGCCCTGCTGGAGGCGTTCCTGGACTTCCGCGAGGAGGTGGTGGTCCGGCGCATCAAGTTCGAACTGGGCAAGGCGCGCGACCGCGGCCACGTCCTGGTCGGCCTGGCCGTCGCCGTGGCCAACATCGACGAGGTGATCCACATCATCCGCTCCTCGGCCGATCCGACCGAGGCGCGCGAGCGGCTGCAGGCCAAGCCGTGGCCGGTGGGCGACATGATGGCCCTGGTCGAGCTGATCGCCGACCCGCGCACCGTCATCATCGAAGGCGACAAGATCCGCCTGACCGACGAGCAGGCGCGCGCCATCCTGGCCCTGACCCTGTCGCGCCTGACGGGCCTGGGCCGTGACGACATCTTCGGCGAGGCGCGCGGCCTGGCCGACACCATCCAGGGGCACCTGACCCTGCTGTCGGATCGCCGGAACATCCTGGCCGTGATCCGCAATGAACTGCTGGAGGTGAAGGACCAGTTCGCCGTTCCGCGCCGCACCCTGATCGGGGAAGGCGACGGCGAGATGGAGGACGAGGACCTGATCCCGCGCGAGGACATGGTCGTCACCGTCACCCACACCGGCTACGTCAAGCGCGTGGCGCTGAACGCCTATCGGACCCAGCATCGCGGCGGCAAGGGCCGCAGCGGCATGTCGATGAAGGACGAGGATGCGGTGGTCGGCGTGTTCAGCGCCTCGACCCACACGCCTGTGCTGTTCTTCGCCACCAACGGCAAGGCCTATAAGCTGAAGACCTGGCGCCTGCCGCTGGGCAATCCGCAGTCGCGCGGCAAGGCCTTCGTCAACCTGCTGCCGATCGAACCGGGCGACAGCATCATGAACGTGCTGCCGCTGCCCGAGGACGAGGCGGCCTGGGGCGACTACGACATCATGTTCGCCACCCAGTCGGGCGACGTGCGCCGCAACAAGCTGTCGGACTTCGCCACCGTCAACCGCGCCGGCAAGATCGCCATGAAGCTGGAGGACGGCGACCACATGGTGGGCGTGGGCCTGTGCACGGCCGACGACGACATCATGCTGACCACCGCCATGGGCCGCGCGATCCGCTTCAAGGCTGACGACGTGCGCGTGTTCAAGGGCCGTGATTCGACCGGCGTTCGCGGCATCCGCCTGCAGGACGGCGACCAGGTCATCTCCATGGCTGTGCTGGGCCGCGTGGACGCCACGCCTGAAGAGCGCGCCGCCTACGTCAAGCACGCCAACGCCATGCGCCGCGCGGCGGGCGACGAGACCGACGACGCCCCGGCCGAGGTCGAGGACGAAGCGGTGGGCGAGGCCAGCCTGTCGATCGAGCGGATCGCCGAGCTTGGCGCCGCCGAGCAGTTCATTCTGACGGTCACGGAAACCGGCTTCGGCAAGCGGTCGTCGGCCTATGAATACCGCCGCACCGGACGGGGCGGGCAGGGCCTGACGGCCCACGGCCTGGGCGGTCGCGCGGGCAAGCGTCTGGCCGCCGCCTTCCCGGTGGAGGACTCCGACGACCTGCTGCTGGTCACCTCGGGCGGCCAGATGATCCGCACGCCGGTGGATCAGGTTCGCGTGGTCGGCCGCTCCAGCCAGGGCGTGACGATCTTCCGCACCGCCGACGGCGAAAAGGTCGTCTCGGTCGAACGCCTGCCCGACAGCGGCGGCGGCGACATCGAGGTGGCGGGCGATGACGAGGGCGAGGCCTGATCCTCAGGCGCGCAGGAGGCGAAGCCTGATGGCCGGCGATATCCTCATCGACGGCCTGCCGGCCTCCGCCGAGGACCTGGCGCACCAGGCGCTGGTCAACTACGGCGCGCTGACCTCCTTTCGGGTGGAGGACGGCGCGGCGCGGGGGTTGGATCTGCACCTGCAGCGGCTGACGCGGTCGGCGGAGATCCTGTTCGGGCAGGCGTCGGTGGAGGCCGACCTGCGCGACCTGATGCGGCGGGCGGTCGAGGGGCGGGAAGATTGCTGGCTGCGGGTCAGCCTGTTCTCGCCGGAGATCGGGCCGCGGACGCCGTCGTGGCGGGGACGCCCAAAAGTCATGACGGCGGTGTTTCCGCCGCCGCCGCCGCTGGCGAAGTCGGTAAAGCTGACGGTCCAGACCTACGTGCGCGAAACGCCTGGACTGAAGCATGTCGCGACCTTCGGCCTGATCCAGGCGCGGCGGCGCGCGCGGGAGGCGGGCTTCGACGACGCCCTGTTCGCGGATCGTGACGGCCGGGTTTCGGAAGGCTCGCTGTGGAACATCGGCTTCATCGAAGGCGAACGAATCGTCTGGCCAGAGGCGCCGATGCTGGGCGGCGTGGCGCAGGCGCTGATTCGCGCGGGCCTGGCCGAGGCGGCGATCGAGCAGGACACGCGTCCAATCCGCGTCGAGGACCTGACTAATTTCGACGGCGCCTTCATCTGCAACAGCGCCACGCCCGCGTGCCCGGTGACCGCCATCGACGGCGCGGCCTATGCGGTCGATGCGGCGACGATGGGGGCGGTGGCCGCGGCCTGGGAAGCCGCGCCGCTTCAGGCGATCTGACGCGATTACGATCGCGTCAGCGCCCTAGGCCTCTGATTTCGCACCTGCTAAACGGCCCGCAGGCGCACCGACGGACTGGGGAGAAACGCCAATGCGCATAGGGCTCTATCCGGGCACCTTCGATCCGGTCACCAACGGCCACACCGACATCATCAAGCGGGCGACCAAGCTGGTGGACCGGGTGGTCATCGGCGTGGCCAAGAACGACGACAAGGGGCCGCTGTTCTCGACGGACGAGCGGGTCGCAATGCTGCGCGAGGCGGTCTCCGGCTTCGGCGGCGACATCGTGGTCCAGCCCTTCTCGACCCTGCTGATGCATTTCGCCGAGGAGCTGAACGCCAATGTCATCATCCGGGGTTTGCGCGCGGTCGCCGACTTCGAATACGAGTTCCAGATGACGGCCATGAACCAGCGCCTCAATCAGGACATCGAGACCGTGTTCCTGATGGCCGATCCGCGCCACCAGGCCATCGCCTCGCGACTGGTCAAGGAGATCGCGCGGCTCGATGGGGACATCGACAGTTTCGTCAGCCCGACCGTCGCCGAACGGGTGCGGGCCAAGGTGAAGAACGAGGGGTAGTCTTTCGCATGCGCATGCAGTTCCTGGCCGCGACGGCCGTCCTCCTGGGTGCGGCGGCGCCGATGGCCGCGACCGCGCCGGCCCTGGCCCAGGCGGCGGCCGACGCGAGCGACTGGCGCGCCGTCGCGCCCGAGAACCTGATGGTCATCGACACGGCCAAGGGCCGCATCCTGGTCGAGCTGGAGCCGCGCGCGGCGCCGAACCACGCCGAGCGCATCCGCACCCTGGCCAACCAGGGCTTCTACGACGGGCTCAAGTTCCACCGCGTCATCCCCAACTTCATGGCCCAGACCGGCGATCCGCAGGGCACGGGCGAGGGCGGCAGCGACCTGCCCGACCTGAAGGGGGAGTTCACCTTCCGTCGCGGCCGCGACGCCGGCTTCGCGCCGGTGGCGGACGGCGGCCAGGGGCTGGTCGGCCTGGTCGGCGACCTGCCGGTGCAGACCCAGCCGGACGCGCAGATGATGGTCACCGCCGACTTCAAGGTTCCGGCCAATGGCTTGTTCTGTCCCGGCGTCCTGGGCATGGCGCGGGCCGGATCGCCCGACAGCGCCAACAGCCAGTTCTTCCTGATGACCGGGACCAACGCCAATCTGAACGGCCAGTACACCGCCTTCGGCCGCGTCGTCTCGGGCCTGGACGTGGTCAAGGCGCTGAAGGCCGGCAGCGACGCCGAGGACGGCAAGGTGACCGATCCCGACGTGATGACTCGCGTGCGCATGGCCTCGGCCCTGCCGGAGGGGGAGCGGCCGTCCGTGCGCGTCCTGAACGCGGCCAACGCGACCTTCGCCGAACGGGTGGAGGCGACCCGCAAGGAGCGCGGCGCGGCGTTCAGCGTCTGCGACGTGCAGCCGGTCGCCGAGGTGAGCGGCGGCTGAGCGACCGAAGGGGAGGGGCGGGATGAAGACCTGGCGTATGGCGGCCCTGGCCGCGCTGATGATCTCGGCTGGCGCGACGCCGGCCCTGGCCCAGACGGTCCCGCCGCCTCCGCCTCCGCCACCGGCCGAATGGCGCGCCGTTGCGCCGGAGAACCTGCTGGTGATCGACACCAGCCGCGGACGCATCCTGGTCGAAATGGCGCCGGAGATCGCGCCCGGCCATGTGGAACGCATCCGCCTGCTGGCCTCGCGCGGCTTCTACGATAACCTGGCCTGGCACCGGGTCATCGACTGGTTCATGGCCCAGACAGGCGATCCCCTTGGCACCGGCGACGGCCAGAGCTGGTATCCCGACCTGAAGGCGGAGTTCACCTTCCGCCGCGGGCCGGACATGGCCTTTACGCCCGTCGCGGCGCCGGCGGGATCGCTGGTCGGCTTCATGGGCGCCGTTCCGGTCGAGACGCAGCCCGACGCCCTGATGGCCGGCACGCCCGACCGCAAGGTGCATGGCTGGGGCCTGTACTGCCCCGGCGTGGCGGGCATGGCGCGCGATGTCGGCGACGACACCGCCAACAGCCAGTTCTTCCTGATGCGTCAGCCCTATCCGTCGCTGGACAAGCGCTACACCGTCTGGGGTCGCGTGGTGGCGGGGCTGGACGTGGTGCGGTCGCTGAAGGCCAGTTCCGAACCCGACGGCATGGTCGAGGCGCCGGACCGCATGACGCGGGTGCGCGTCGCGGCCGACCTGCCGGAGACGGAGCGGCCGGTGGTCGCGGTGATGAATCCCGCCTCGCCGGCCTTCCGCGCCTTGGCCGAACAGGTGCGTCAGGCGCGGGGCGCGGACTTCTCGATCTGCGACATCGACCTGTCGGCCCGGGTCACGACCCCGACGGTTTCGCCGGGCCCCTAGAGCCTGATCCGTTGAGGAGGAACCGCTTCGCGGTTCCGCTGAAACGGTGAATCAGGCTCCAGGTTGAAGCGAGAGCATGATTCACGCTTCTGCCGGAACCGCGAAGCGGTTCCGTCAAAAACG
>JAEWDF010000096.1 GCA_023390245.1 Pseudomonadota bacterium | reverse complement strand
CGCGCGCGCCGCGCCGTCTCGGCCAGGTCGCGGTCGGTGGCCCCGGCGCGCAGGGCCGCGCCCCGAGCCTGCCAGGCGGCGGCGTTCAGGGCGGCGACCAGTCGGGGCTGGAACAGGCCGCACTTGCCATGCGCGGCCAGGACGAAGCTGCGCTCGTAATAGCGGTCCGAGCCGCCGGCGCGCGCGGCCGCCGGCAGGACCGCGATCAGGGTCGCGGCCAGCAGGGCTTTGGCTTGGCGGGGCGAAGGGCCTATCCTCATGCTCCGATCCTGGCACGACACGCCTTTGGGTCCCGTTTCCGAGCAGGGTTAGCGAATTGCTTCTGTCCAGCGACGTTTGGGTCGGCGCCCTGATCCGCCGGGCCGAGATCGGCGGCGCCTTCGCCACCGTGGTCAAGAAGGGCGACCCGCGCGCCGGCGCCGTGATCGTCAAGGCGTATGACACCTCCGAACGGACGGCCAAGCTCTACACCGAGGCGTTCGGGCCGGACGGCGAACGGCTGTGGATGCAGCCGGTGACCAGCGAGAGCGAGAGCGAACTGGACGCCTACGTCGAACGCCAGCGCCGATACGATCCCGATCTGTGGGTCGTCGAGATCGAGGACCGCCAGGGCCGCCACTTCATCGTGGAGAAGGTGCAGGCCTGAGGCCTGCGGAGCCGCCGGCGCTGTCGTGCGTTCCGCTTCGGCCAAACCGGCCTGCGACGACGTCGTCGTCCGAACTGACGGGCCGGCGTCGAACAGGAGACATCCCCATGATCATCCGCACCGCCGCCCCCCTCGCCCTGATCGCCGCCGCCGGCCTGCTGGCCGCATGCGGCGACGGCTCCAGGCAGCCCGCCCAGACGGCCGAAACCCAAACGCCGCCGCCCGCGACCGCGCCGGCCGCCTCGGGTCTGACCAAGGACGCGGTCTGGGACGGCGCGGGCCTGGACGCCTGCCGCCAGCAAGCCGACATCGACGCCTGCTTCATCCGCACGGCCGAGGCTGCGGGCCCCGCACAGGCCGCCGCCGTGCGCTTCCTGGTCGACCATGACGAGACGGGCTACGTCTCCGGCTGGCGCGACGAGGGCGGCGTGGGCGTGGCCGCCGTCACCTATCCGATGCGCGCCAACACCAACGAGGGGACCTGGCTGGTCCCCGCCTCGGGCGATCCGATCAATACGGAGAAAGCGCCGGACGGCCTGGACGCCGACCCGGCCTTCAAGGCGTTCAGGGCCGCCCATCCCGACGCCGATCCCTTTCCGCCCGCCGCCTTCGTGCGCAACGACAGCCTGCCGTCGGGCCAGCGGCTGGTGTTCGAGACGCCGCTTCGGACCTGCCACGCCTGCGCCCAGGACGGCAAGCTGACCGTCGGCTACGACTTCGACGCCGCCGGCGCCTTCACCGGGACGAAGGTGCTGAGCGCCGGCTAGGGGCGACCGCCGGGGCGGCCTGGCTTCCAGGCCGTCCTAACGCGCCTTTCGGCCGTCGAAATCCGCCCGCGCCGCCTCGATCCGTTCGATGTTGGCCTCGGCCCAGGTCCAGACGCCGCAGAAGGCCTGGGCCAGGGTGACGCCCAGGTCAGTCAGGCGGTACTCGACCTTGGGCGGGATCACCGGATGGACCGTGCGCACCACCAGGCCGTCGCGCTCCATCAGCCGCAGGGTCTGGGTCAGCATCTTCTGACTGATGCCGCCGACCTGTTCGCCGATGCGGGTGAAGCGCATCTCCCCGTGCTCGGCCAGCACCTCCAGGATCAGCATGGTCCACTTGTCGGCGACGCGGCCGATGACGTCGTTGACCAGGGCCTCGACGCGGGGGTCGGCCGGCTCACCCGTTTCGGGATGCGCGATTCTTGCGGGTGGAACGGCCGTCATGTCCAAATCTTCCTGTCCGGTAAGTATGGCGGGTTCTGGTGCCTGCTTCCCAATGGAGAGTGTCGGTCCTACCTCCATCCGCGTCACCCGCAAAGGAGCCTTTCCATGAACATCACCGGCAACACCATCCTGATCACGGGCGGCGGCTCGGGCATCGGCCGGGCGCTGGCCGAGGCGCTGCACGCGCGGGGCAATGCGGTCATCATCACCGGCCGTCGCGAGGACGTGCTGAAGGAAACCGCCGACGCCAATCCCGGCATGGCCTGGGCGACGCTGGACATGACGGACGCCGCCGCCGTCCGCGCCTTCGGCGAACAGGTTGTCCGCGACCATCCGGCCCTGAACGTCGTCGTCCACAACGCCGGGATCATGAAGGCGGAGGACCTGACGGCCCCGTTCGCCTTCGACATCATCGACGCGACCGTCGCCACCAACCTTCTGGGACCGATCCGCCTGACCGGCGCCCTGCTTCCCCATCTGCTGGCCCAGCCGGCGGCGACGGTGATGACGGTGACCTCCGGCCTGGCCTTCATCCCGCTGAGCGCCACGCCGACCTACAACGCCACAAAGGCCGCCATGCACAGCTGGAGCATCGCCCTGCGCGACCAGCTGCGCGACACCGCGGTCGAGGTGCTGGAGCTGGCCCCGCCCGCCGTGGCCACCGACCTGATGCCCGGCCATGCGGAAAACCCGAACGCCATGCCCCTGGCCGACTACATCGCCGAGGTCATCGGCCTGATCGAGCGGGGCGAGACCCCGCGCGGGGAAATCCTGGTCGAGCGGGTCAAGCCGCTGCGCTACGCCGAGAGCGGCGGCGCCTGGGACACGGTGTTCGCGGCCCTGAACCGCAGCCATTGAGGCCCGTCAGCCGGCCTGGCCCTCGAACGCCGTCAGGATGGGGCACGGGCCGGCGACCGCGTCGCCGCACCGGCGGGCCAGGCCCTGCAGCGAAACCCGGGCGGCCTGCAGGTCCGCGATCCGTCGGTCCAGGGCGGCGATCCGCGCCTCGGCCAGGGCGCGGGCGCGGGCGTGGTCCTGGCCGGCGTCCAGCGCCAGCAGTTCGCCGATCTCCTCCAGGGTGAAGCCCGCCGCCTGGGCCGAGCGGATGAAGCGCAGGCGGCGCGCGTCCGCGTCTCCATACCGGCGCATGCCGCCCGCCCGATCCGGCGTCGGCATCAGGCCCCGCCGCTGGTAGTAGCGCACCGTCTCGACGCCCACGCCGCCCGCGCGCGCCAAACCCGCGATCGAAACGCCTGCGGTCGCCCGTCCCGCATCAGACATCCCTTGACTCCGTACCATGGTCCGCACCCCAGATGGGGCCGGTCGCGTTGAACACAAAGCCGAAGGAGCCGGATCATGGCCGAACAGAAGACCGCCGTCCTGTATCGCATGGTGATGGAAAAGCACGTCTGTCCCTGGGGGCTGCGTGCGCGCCACCTGCTGAGGAGCGCAGGCTACAAGGTGGACGACCGCTGGCTGACCACGCGCGAAGAGACCGACGCCTTCAAGGCCGAGCACGGGGTGAAGACCACGCCCCAGACCTTCATCGACGGCCGGCGGATCGGCGGCTACGACGACCTGCGCCGCTTCCTGGGCAAGCCGGTCAGGGATCCTAACCGCAAGACCTACACCCCCGTGCTGGTCGTCTTCGCCGTCGCTGCGCTTATGGCCGTCGCCGCAAGCTTCGCGGCGGGCACGCTGTGGACCGCGCGGACGCCCGAGTGGTTCATCGCCTTTTCCATGTGCGCCCTGGCCATGCTGAAGCTGCGCGACCTCGACGGTTTCGCCACCATGTTCCTGGGCTACGACCTGCTGGCGCGGCGCTGGGTGCCCTACGCCCACGTCTATCCGTTCGTGGAGCTGGGTGCGGGCGTCCTGATGATCGCCGGCGTTCTGACCTGGCTGTCGGCCCCGGCGGCGGCCTTCATCGGCCTGATCGGCGGCTGGTCCGTGTTCAAGGCCGTCTACATCCAGAAGCGCGAGTTGAAGTGCGCCTGCGTCGGCGGCGACAGCAACGTCCCGCTGGGCTTCCTGTCCCTGACCGAGAACGTGATGATGGTGCTGATGGCCGTGTGGATGGCGTGGATGGCCTGGGGCTGAGCCGGACGCGGCCTAGCGGCAGAACCGCGTATCGGTCGCCTCCAGATGCAGGTGGTCGTGGTGGACGGCGTTGTAGTCCGGGCTCAGCGTCGTCCCGAACACCCGGCAGGCGTCGTCGCGCACGCGGCGCAGGAAGCGGGCCTCGGGTCCGGCGCCGTTCCAGTCCGCCGCGACCGAGATGCGCCGCCCGTCGCGCAGCCGCACGCCCGCGAAGTCCAGCGCGGCGGCCTGGGCGTGGCTGCTGATGCGGCTGCTGCCCGCGCCGTTGTTCACATTGCGGCAGGCGTAGGCGCCGAAGTGGTCGATCTGCACGACGTCCGATCCCAGGATCTCGCGCGCCGCCGGCTCCAACGACTGGCGCCGCCACACGCTCAGCGCCAGCGCCAGCTGGCAGGTCATCTGCACGTCGCCTGGGGCCATGCGCGCCACCGTCCCCAGGTCCGGCCCCAGCACCCCGCCCTGGCGAAGGCCGCAGGCCGGGCCGTTCACGCGATCGGTGACGGGGCTGAAGGTCACGCGGGCGGCAGTCAGCTCGGCCATGCACCGGCCCAGGTCCGCGCCCTCGCGCGTCACCGCCGCCTGGGTCCCGCCGTCGATGCCCCGGTCGACCAGCCCGCCGACCAACGGCGCTTCGGGACGGCCGGGAGTCGACGGATAGGACGACGGCGGCGGCGGGAAATCGGGCAGAAGCCGGCCGCAGGCGGAAAGGAGCAGCGCCAGGGCGACGATCGTCACGGAACAGGCGCGAAGTCGGCGGATCGGCATGTGGGAAGGCTAGCCGATTCTCTTCGTATTCGCCGTCACATCGTGGAAGGCGGTCGGCGTCAGCGCCAAGCGGCGACCAGGCGACGCCGCCAGCCCTGCCGGCTCAGGTCGAGGGTTCGCCGGCCATCTTCGTCGCACCAGGAAATCCGTCCGCACATCGTTCGCGGATCGAGTTGCGCCTGTGCCTGCGTCGCTTCGCCCAGGACGAACAGCGTCGCGAACAGGACCGACCGCGCGGGCTCAGCCTCGAAGGTCACGGTGCAGGCCGGCTCCAGTTCCTGGGGTTTGCGGGCGACCCAGCCGGCGAGCGTGGGCTCGACCTGGCCGCGCCGCACGGACTCCAGCGCGACCCGAGGAGACAGGTTACTGATCGTCAGGCTCGATGGACCGCCGGCGCGTTCGAACGCCAGGCCTTCGGTCTGCATCCAGGCCGGGCCCAGGGTGAAATGCTGGCGGACGGCGGGCCGCTTCCCGCCGCCCGCCCTGACCCGATCCACGACGAGCAGGAAGCGGTGCGCGCCGCGCACGATCATGCGCCGCCAGGCCACGCCGGGCGCCAGGGCGACCTCGGCCTCGCTCCACACCAGGTCGTCGGTCTCGCCCCAGCCGATGAGGGCCGAGCCGAACGGCTCGCGCCGGTCATGGTTGCGCGCGTCGACCGTTACGACGTTGTGCGATGCGCTTTGCTCGACATGGACGCGGGCCGGGTCGTCATACCAGAAGCCGTCGCGCGACAGCGCCGAACCTTGGGCGCTCTTGCCTACATAGGCGTAGCGGCCTGGATCGGCCAATATCTCCGCGCCGTCCGCGTGCCAGACGAATCCCAGGTGATCGGCGTGCTTATGCATGCGCGAGTGAAACCCGGCCTGCTGGGCCAGATAGTCGGCGCCGGCGCCCTCTCCCACCCGCGCAAACAGATACCCCGCGTCGGCGTAGACCTTCAGTCCTTGCGGCGCCCGCCCCTCGCCCAGCCAGGCGGCGCGCACGCCGGGGTCCATGAACCGTCTGGCGTAGGCGGGTGAGCGCGCGCCCGCCGCCCGGTCGGTGTCGCCGATCGGCGCCAGACCGCCCTGAGGCGTTATCATCCAGCCCAGAGCCTCTTCCGCGCGCCTGAGCCAGGCCGCGTCCAGGCTCGCCGGCAGGTCGTGATCGCGGGCCGCGACCAGGGTGTCCAGCAAGGTCAGGTGATAGCCCGGCGAATGTTCCTTGTGCGGGCCGCTGTCGAAAAAATGCTCGGCCAGACAGGCAGCCAGCCGCCGAGACGCCAGGGCCCGAGCCGCCGGCGCGCACGGGCCTTCGGGCAGGCGCACCGCCGCCGCCAATTGGCCCAGGGCCTGAAAGACTCCGTGGTTGTTATGCGCCTGAAACAGCCGCTCCTCGCTCAACAGACGATGATGGAAATCAATCGCCGCGAACAACCGCCCCAAGTCGGCGTCGGACCATGCGTCGTCGCGTGCGGCGACATCGGCCAGATAGGCCAGCCGATGCAGGCGCAAGCCCACTGACATGTCGTACCAGGCCTGGGTGTCGGAGCGCGCCAGGGCGGCTTCGATCGCCTCCCTTTCCGGCAGGGCCAGAAGCGGGGCCTGGAACCGGTCCAGCCAGTCCATGACATAGCCACGCACGGGCGCGAGATAGCGGTCCTGGCCGGTCAGGGCGTGGGCGTTGAACAGCTGGTCCACCGGCCACCAGGCATGCCAGTGGGTGTCGGCCGAACGGCCCGCGCCGTCCCAGACCACGGGCGGCGACATGCTCCGGCGCGGGCCGCCCCCCTGGCGCCAGCCGCGCGCCAGCGCCTGATCGACGCGCTTGATGAAGCCCGGAGACCATCGCGCGGCGGACAGGTGGATGGGTTCGAACGGCTTGAGCGGACGGCAACGGGCGGCGGCGCGGCGCGCGCGAACCGCCTGCAACTCCACCGCCGAAGCCTCAGCTGTCCAGGAAGGAGCGCAGCTTCCGCGACCGGCTGGGGTGCTTCAGCTTGCGCAGCGCCTTGGCTTCGATCTGGCGGATGCGTTCGCGAGTGACCGAGAACTGCTGACCGACCTCCTCCAGCGTGTGGTCGGTGTTCATGCCGATGCCGAAGCGCATGCGCAGCACCCGCTCCTCGCGCGGGGTCAGCGACGCCAGAACGCGCGTCGTCGTCTCGCGCAGGTTCGACTGGATGGCGGCGTCGATCGGCAGGACGGCGTTCTTGTCCTCGATGAAGTCGCCCAGGTGGCTGTCTTCCTCGTCGCCGATGGGCGTTTCGAGGCTGATCGGCTCCTTGGCGATCTTCAGGACCTTGCGGACCTTCTCCAGCGGCATGGCCAGCCGTTCGGCCAACTCTTCCGGAGTCGCCTCGCGGCCGATCTCGTGCAGCATCTGGCGCTGGGTGCGGACGATCTTGTTGATCGTCTCGATCATGTGCACCGGGATGCGGATCGTGCGCGCCTGGTCGGCGATCGAGCGGGTGATCGCCTGGCGGATCCACCAGGTGGCGTAGGTCGAGAACTTGTAGCCGCGACGGTACTCGAACTTGTCGACCGCCTTCATCAGGCCGATGTTGCCCTCCTGGATCAGGTCCAGGAACTGCAGGCCGCGGTTGGTGTATTTCTTGGCGATGGAGATCACCAGGCGCAGGTTGGCCTCGACCATCTCCTTCTTGGCCTGGCGGGCCTCGCGTTCGCCCTTCTGCACGGTCTGGACGATGCGGCGGTAGTCGTCGATCGGCAGGCCGGCCTCGACCGCCACGGCGGCGACGTCGGTGCGGATCGTGGCGATCTGGTTCGCCTCGTTCTCGCTGAACTTGGTCCAGCGCACGCCCATCTCCTTGACCCGGTCGGTCCAGGCGGGGTCCAGCTCTGAGCCGAAATAGGCCTTCAGGAATTCGGGGCGCGAGATGCCGTAGCTGTCGGCCAGGCGCAGCAGGCGGCCTTCCAGGCCGATCAGCCGCTTGTTGATGGCGTAGAGCTGCTCGACCAGCGCCTCGATGCGGTTGTTGTTCAGCTTCAGCGTCTTGAGCCGGTCCGAGATGGCCAGCGTCAGGCCCTCGTAGGCCTTCTGCTCCTTGTCGGACAGGCGCTCGCCCTTCAGGCGGGCCTGGACCAGCTTGTCCTGGAGGCCGCGGAACGCGCCGAAATCGCCGGCGATGGCGTTGAGGATCTCCATGACCCCGTCGCGCAGCTCGGCCTCCATGGCCGAGATCGACAGGCCGCCGCCGTCGTCGAAGTCGTCGTCGTCCTCGTCGTCGCTTTCCGGCTTTTCTTCCTCGGCCTGGGCTTGCTCCTCCTCTTCGGATTCGCCTTCCCCCTCGCCCTCGGCGGCCGGATTCATGACGCCGTAGGTGGCGTCCAGGTCGATGACCTCGCGCAGCAGGATGCGGTTGTTCTCAAGCTCGTCGCGCCAGACCATGATGGCCTCGAACGTCAGGGCGCTTTCGCACAGGCCCGAGATCATGGCGTCGCGGCCGGCCTCGATGCGCTTGGCGATGGCGATTTCGCCCTCGCGGCTGAGCAGTTCGACCGAACCCATCTCGCGCAGATACATGCGAACCGGGTCGTCGGTGCGGTCATAGGCCGACTTGGCCGGGGTTTCGGCGACGGCGGTCTCCGCGGCGGCGGCGACCTCGGTGCCCTGCGCCTCCTGCGCGTCCTCTTCCGCCTCGACGACGTTGACGCCCATCTCGGACAGCATGGCCAGGGTGTCCTCGATCTGGTCGGGGGTCACCTCTTCGGACGGGAGGACCTTGTTCAGCTCCTCCATCGTCACATAGCCGCGCGTCTTGGCCTGCTTGATGAATTTCTTGACGCCGGCGTCCGTCAGATCGAGCAGGGGCCCGTCGGTGGCGACTTCGGCTTCCTGCGTCTCGGTCTGTGCGCTCATATTCAGTCCGTCTCCAGTCGGGGAGGTGATCAGGCCCCCCGACGAAAATACAATGCCTGGCGGTGCGTAAGGTTACGTGTCCGCGCTGTCTTCCCATATCGTCCCGGCTTTGATCGCACGGCGAAGCGCATCCCGCTCGGCCTTCAGCCGGCGGAACGCCTCATCCTGCCCCGGCGCATCGCGCGCCTGGGCCAAGGCGTCCTCCAACGCGGCGACGCGCGTCGAAGCGTCGAACGCCTGCGACCATCGGATCCTCGCCTCGCCGAGGGGCTTGTCTGCAGCCAGGAATGGCGCGCCGGACTTTGCCGCCGCCTTCTCGACCTCGCGCATCAAGGCGTCATGACCCGATTGCGCCAGATGGCGACGCAGGGCGGCCGAGTCAAGGGATTGTCCCGACAGATGCAGGCGGACCAGCTCCTGCGCCAGCCCGTCCAGCGCCTTGTCGCCGAAACCGTGGGTGGCGATGGCCTCGATGTGATCGTCCATCCGTTCGGGATCGTCGATCACCGCGTGCGCCAGGGCGGCCGGCACCGGCTGGATGGCGCGCGACAGGCTCTGCATCGCCTGGGCGCCCTCGACCGTCTGGCCCTGGACCGGCGGCGGGCCAAAACGGCCCCGGCCGCCGGGCGTCCAGGGCGCGCGGGACGGCGCGCGCGGGAACAGGGCGTCGAAGCGGTCGAACAGGTCGCGGCGGTACTGTTCGGCCAGGTCCTTGTCCTGGATCGCCTGGGCGGCCTGGCGCAGCCGGCCCTTGAAGCCGGCGCGACGCTCGGGCGTGTCCAGCGGCTCCACCTCCTGCTCGCGGCGGAACAGGACCTCGACGAAGGCGTGGGTCTCGGCGACCGCCTGGCGCAGCGCCGGCGCGCCCTGGTCGCGGAGGATGTCGTCCGGGTCCTTGCCGCCGCCCAGCAGGCAGAAGCGGAACGACCGGCCCGGCTTCAGTTGCGGCAGGGCGCGCTCGACCGCGCGATAGGCGGCGCGCAGGCCCGCCGCGTCGCCGTCGAAGCACAGCACGGGCTCGTGGCTGACGCGCCACAGCCGCTCCATCTGCTCCTCGGTCAGGGCCGTGCCCATCGGCGCCACGGCCGGCAGGCCCGCGCGCTGGCAGGCGATGACGTCCATATAGCCTTCGACCACGACGATGGGCTGGTCGTTCTTGCTCTCCGCGCCCAGGATGCGCCGCGCCTCGGGCAGGCCGTAGAGGGTCGCGCCCTTGTGAAACAGCGGGCTTTCCGGGCCGTTCAGATACTTCGCCCGGTCGTCGGGATTCATGGCCCGTCCGCCGAAGCTGACGATGCGGCCCCGCGCATCCAGGATCGGGAACATCAGCCGGTCGCGGAACCGATCATAGGGCGCCCCGCCGCTCTCGGGCGCGATCAGCAGGCCCGCCTCGACCAGCTCGGCCGGCTTGGCGCCGCGCTGGATCAGCGCCTGCTTCAGCCCCTCGCGATCGTTGGGCGCATAGCCCAGGCCGAAGCGCTCCCACTGGTCCTCGGGCAGGCCGCGCTGCTCCAGATACTCCCGCGCCGCCTTGCCGACGTTGCGGCGCAGATTGGCCGAGAACCACTTCTGGGCCAGGTCCATCCAGTCCGACAGGCCCTGGCGCTTCTGCTCGCGCTCGATCGCCTGCGGGTCCTCGACCGGCAGGGCCATGCCCGCCTCGCCGGCCAGGCGCTGGACCGCCTCGACGAAGCTGAGCCGCTCGGTCTCCTGCAGGAAGGAGATGATGTCGCCGTGCTTGCCGGAACTGAAGTCGTGGAAGAAGCCCTTGTCGTCATTGACGAAGAAGCTGGGCGACTTCTCCTTGGTGAAGGGCGACAGGCCGACGAATTCGCGCCCCTGGCGCTTGAGCTTCACCGTCCGCCCGATCACGTCGGACGGGCGAAGGCGGGCCTTCAGCTCCTCGATGTAGCGCTCGTCGAACCGCACCGCCGAACCCATAGCCCCAAGGCCCTGGCCGCGCCAGCCGGATCGCTCCCGCCGACTCGCTTGCGGGCCGGCTGGGACTGAGCCAAAGGTTTCCTATGAAAACGCGTTCGCCCCTCGCCCTGCTCGGCCTGGCGTTGCTTCTGCTGGCGACAGCCGCCTGCCAGACCATTCCCCGCGACGATTTCACCGCCCGGCAGCTGGCCCAGGCCAGTCCGCCGTGGCGCTACGACTTCGCCGTGCCCGAGGCGCGGGAGCGGTTCGCCGCCGACACGCGCCGCGCCGCCCAGGCCCCGGTCGACGGCCGCTTCGACCTGCTGGCCCTGTCGGGCGGCGGCGCGAACGGGTCGTTCGGCGCGGGCGTGATGACCGGCTGGACCGAACAGGGCGACCGGCCCGAGTTCGAGGTGGTGACCGGCGTGTCCACCGGCGCGCTGATCGCCCCCTTCGTCTTCGCCGGGCGCGCCTTCGACCCGGCGCTGGAGCACGCCTACACCAGCGGCCAGGCCAGCGGCCTTCTGAAGTCGCGCGGCCTGCTGGCCCTGTTCCTGCCGGGCGTGTTCAACCCCGCGCCGCTGCGCGACCTGGTGCTGGAGAACGTCGACGAGGCCCTGTTGCGGGCCGTCGCGGCCGAGCACGCCAAGGGCCGGCGGCTGTATGTGGCGACCACCAGCCTGGACACCCAGACCCAGATCGTCTGGGACATGGGCGCCCTGGCCGCGCGCGACGACACCCCGTCGCGGCTGCTGTTCGTCAACGTCCTGATCGCCTCGGCCAGCATTCCGGGCGCCTTCCCGCCGGTGCCGCTGACCTACGACTACGCCGGGGGACATGTCAGCGAGGTCCATGTCGACGGTGGCACGGTGGCCAACTTCCTGGTGGCGCCGGAGCCGCTGCTGCTGGAGAACAACCTGGGCAGCCAGGGCAAGGGCCGCATCTGGGTGCTGATCAACGGCAAGCCCGATCCGAAATTCCAGGTCGCGACCCTGAGCCCGGCGCGCATCGCCGCGCGCAGCTTCGACACCATGATGAAGGCCATCACCCGCGCCGACCTGGCCAACACCGCCCAGTTCGCCCGCGCCAACGGCATGGTCATGAACGTCGCCATGATCGGCCCGGAGACCGAGGAGGACAGCCTGGACTTCGGCCAGGAGAACATGACCCGTCTCTACCAGGCGGGGCGGGCGGCGGTGGCGGCGGGGCGGGCCTGGCGCACCGTCATCGACGCCCAGGGGCGGGCCGCGCCGATCCTGGCGCCGCAGGCCGAGACCTCCGCCAGCGACGCGGTGGCGGCGCAAGGCGCGGCGGACCAGGGCGCGGCGGACCAGGGCGGACCGGATCGGCGATAGGGTTTCGGAACGGGTCGATCAGACGGTCCGTCCGGGCATCCCCCGAGGTCCGGACGGACCGCCGCATCGCATAAGGCGCAAACCGCAGCGTCCCCCAACGCCTTGGCTTAACGAAGTCCTAACGCCTCGCGGACCCGCATCTGACGCAGCGATCGCCGGCCTGTCGAGAGACCTTGGCGCAGGCGATCCGCGATCGCGGCCAGACTGTGGCGCCCGCGCTACCGTCCGGTTCCGGACACGGCCGATCAGCGTTTGCCGAAGGGAACGATCCTGTTGGCGGCGTCGTGCCCGATATCGGCCGGTCCGAGGTAAGGGATTCCCGATCTCAGGCACCAGTATCGAACGATTTCCTCCGGCGTCTGACCGAAGTCCGGATCGTTGGGCGTGACATCGGAGACGCGCCCCAGGCGGATGCCGGCGACCTTGCGGATCGAATCCTGGCCGGTCAGGTGGAACATCATCCGGTCGACTCGGTACAGCGCCTCGGACACCTCCTCCAGCATCAGCACATGGCCGGACAGGTCGGGCTCCAACGCCGTGCCGACCAGCTGGTCGATGATGGTCAGGTTGAAGGCGACCGCGGGACGCGGGTCCTCCAGAAGGGAGGGCTCCAGCGAGGCCGGGTCGCGCCGCGTGAACCAGTTCAGCGCCCGCCAGGCCGTGGCGTCGCTGCGCAGCGTATCCGACGCCATCGGCCCGTGCGCCAGATGCGGGAAACCGGCCTTGTAGAGGGCGGCCAGCAGGCTGCCGGCGTCGGAATAGCCCATGTACGGCTTCTTGCGGGCCGCCGCGGTCAGGCGAGGGACCACCGCCTCGGCGATGCGGCAGGAGCCATAGCCGCCGCGCCCGAACCAGACCGCGTCGATGCGCGGGTCGTTGGCGAATTCGATGAAGGCCTCGGCCCGCGCGTGGTCGTCCCCGGCGAAATGGCCGTGCTTCAGGAAGCAGGCCGGATGGAAGACCACCGAGATCGACCCGTCGGGAATATTGGCGGCGAACCAGGCCTCGACGGCCCTGGCCCGTTCCCGGGTGAAGCGCGAACTGGCGATGACGACGCCGATCTTCATGGCAAGTTCCGTCTTTCCCGGCCGGTCGCCCGTGCTAGTCAGGCGGTTTCCCGTCCTCCCGGTTTCCAGGCGATGAATCAAGCGGCGTCCTACTTCTTCTGCGGCATCGGCGGGTCGGGCATGCTGCCGCTGGCCCTGATCGTCCAGGCGGGCGGCGCCGCCATCGAGGGTTCGGACCGGGCGCTGGACCAGGGCCGCACGCCCGAGAAGTTCGACTGGCTGCGCGCCCACGGCGTGGCGCTGCATCCCCAGGACGGCTCGGGCGTCACGCGGCCCGACCAGATCGTGATCGCCACCGGCGCGGTCGAGGACACCGTGCCCGACATCGGCGCGGCCCGGCGCGTCGGCGCGACGATCAAGACCCGCCCCCAGCTCCTCAGCGAACTGTTCAACGCGGCCGGGACCTCCGTGGGCGTGGCGGGCACCAGCGGCAAGTCGACCATCACCGGCATGATCGCCTGGATCCTGTCGCAGGCCGGGCGCGCGCCGACGGTGATGAACGGGGCGGTGATGAAGAACTTCGCCGACGCCGACCACCCGTTCGCCAGCGCCCTGATCGGCCGCCCGGACCTGTTCGTGTCGGAGGTGGATGAGAGCGACGGCTCCATCGCCCGCTACGAGCCGACGGTGGCGGTGGTGTCCAACATCTCGCTGGATCACAAGTCGATGGAGGAGCTGCGCGAGTTGTTCGGCGGCTTCGTCGCGCGGTCGCGGACGGCGGTGCTGAACCTGGACAACCCGGAGACGGCGGCCCTGGCCCAGGACCTGCCCGCCGGCCGGGCGATCACCTTCGCCCTGGGGGAGGAGGCGGCCGACCTGTCCGCCCACGCCCTGGAGCCCCTGCCCGCCGGCATGCGCCTCGAACTGCGGCAGGCGGGCGGCGCGTCCCGGATCGTCACGCTGAACGTGCCGGGCGCGCACAATGTCGCCAACGCCCTGGCGGCGCTGGGGGCGGTCAAGGCGCTGGGCGTGGAGGTCGCCGAGGCGGCCCGGGCGCTGGAGACCTTCACCGGCATCCGGCGGCGCATGGAGGTGGTCGGGACCGTAAACGGGATCACCGTCATCGACGACTTCGCCCACAACCCGGACAAGATCGCCGCCACGCTGAAGGCGCTGCACGCCTTCCCCGGCCGTCTGCTGATCCTGTTCCAGCCGCACGGCTTCGGCCCGCTGAAGCTGATGAAGGACGAGTTCATCGACGGCTTCGCCGGCCTGCTGCGCGAGGACGACGTGCTGCTGATGCCCGAGCCGGTCTATTACGGCGGCACCACCGATCGCAGCGTGGGATCGGAGGACATCGCTTCGGGGGTGCGCGCCGCCGGCCGCAACGCCGAGGCGCTGAAGGACCGGGCGGCCTGCGGCGACCGCATCGTCGACCTGGCCCGGCCGGGCGACCGCATCGTGGTCATGGGCGCGCGCGACGACACCCTGTCGACCTTCGCGGGCGACCTCTTGTACCGTCTGGTGAAATAAGGCCAACCGGGGGTCGAACCCTTCGCGCGGGTCTGTATTGTCCCGCTCATGGTCCAGGACGCTCCGCCCCCTCTCCCGCCCGCCCAGGTATCCGATGTCGTGGTGACGGCGGCGCGTCTGCCGCCCGCCGCCGCCGACGCCGCCTTCTCGGTGGTTCGTCTGGACGAGGCGGTGCTGGAGCGGTCGGCGCGGCTGGACGAGGCCTTGCGCAGCGTGCCGGCGGTGTCGCTGTTCCGGCGCACCACCAGCCTGGCGGCCAATCCGACCACCCAGGGCATCTCGCTGCGCGCCGTCGCGCCGTCGGGCGCGGGGCGCACGCTGGTGACGCTGGACGGCGTGCCGCTGAACGATCCGTTCGGCGGCTGGGTGATCTGGTCCCAGGCCGCGCCGGAGGGGCTGGAGGGCGTGGACGTGATCCGGGGCGCCGGGGCCGGCCCCTATGGCGCGGGCGCCCTGACCGGGACCATCCAGCTGCGCGAGCGCGCCTCGGGCGGGGTGCTGGACGCCTCGGTCGCCGAGCGCGGCGGGGCGCGGGCGTCCGGGTCGGCCTCGGCCCTGGTCGGACCGGTTCGGCTGACCGTCTCGGGCCTGCATGAGGTCAGCGACGGCTATGTCCCTGTTCGCGGTTCGGCGGCGGGAGCGGCCGACACGCCTCTGGACCTCGATAGCCGCGCCGCCGCCATCCGCGCCGATGCGCCGATCGGTCCGGCGACCCTGTCGCTGCACGCCTCGACCTGGGAGGAGGACCGCGGCTCGGGCCTGGCCGGCGCGCGCGCCAACGCCAGCGGCCATGCGCTCAGCGCCACAGCGGCCCAGGCGCCGCAGGGCGACGGCTATGGCTGGCGTCTGCAGGCCTGGCGCATCGACAGCGACTTCGCCAACACCTCGGCCTCGGTCTCGGCCGACCGCGCCACGACCACGCCGGCCAACGACCAGTACAAGACCCCGGCGACCGGCTGGGGCGTCAACGCCGCCCTGCGGCGCCGCACGGCCGATGTCGCCGGCGGCCGGCTGGAGTGGGAGCTGGGCGCCGACGCCCGCTTCAACGAGGGCCAGACCAACGAGCGGTTCAGCAACCCGACCGGCGCCGGCTTCACCAAGGGCCGCGAGGCGGGCGGGGAGACCTCGGTCGCCGGCGGCTATGTCGACGGGTCGTGGACCGGCGGCGACTGGCTGGTCGCCGGCGGCCTGCGCTGGGACCACTGGGAGAACACCGCCGGCTTCCGCTACGAATACGACCTGGCCAGCGGCGCCGCCCTGCTGGACGAGACCGATCCCGACCGCTCGGGCGAGGTGGTCAGCGCCCGTCTGGCGGCCCGGCGCGACCTGGGCGGCGGCTATGCGGCGCGGGCGGCGACCTATTCCGGCTTCCGGCCGGCGACGCTGAACGAGCTGCACCGCCCGTTTCGGGTCGGCAACGACATCACCGAGGCCAATGCGGCGCTGGAGCCGGAGACCCTGCGCGGTGTCGAGGCGGGCCTGGCCTACGACCGGGGCGCGGCGGCCTGGGGCGCGACGGTGTTCTGGAACCGGATCGAGGACGCCATCGTCAACGTCACAATCGGCGAGGGGCCGGGGACCTTCCCGCGCGCCGGCTTCGTGCCGGCCGGGGGCGTGCTGCGCGAGCGGCGCAACGCCGGGACCATCGACGCCTGGGGCGTGGAGCTGACCGGCTCGGCCCCGCTGACGCCCGCGCTGTCGGTGAACGGCGCCGTCTCCTGGACCGACGCGGAGATGGACGGCGGATCGGCCGCGCCGCAGCTGACGGGCCTGCGCCCGGCCCAGGCGCCGGAGTGGAGCGCGACCGCCGGCCTGGACTGGCGCGCGACGGATCGCCTGACCCTGGCGGTCGCCGCCCGCTACGAATCCGACCGCTTCGACGACGACCTGAACAGCCGCGTGCTGGACGCCGCCGTGACCCTGGACGCCCGGGCCGAGTGGCGGCTGACCTCCCGCGCCCTGCTGTGGCTGGCCGCCGACAACCTGTTCGACGAGGACGTCGAAGTCTCCGAAACCGGCGACGGCGTCGCCGGCTACGGACCGCCGAGGACCGTGAGCGCCGGGATCCGGCTCAGTTATTGATCCGTCTCCTCCCTATTCGCGAAGGCGAATGGGGAGGACCGGCGATCGCGCAGCGAGCGCCAGGAGGGGCTCTTCGAGCGGTCACAACCCCTCCGTCTCGTCGGCTGCGCCGCCGATCCACCTCCCCATGCGCCTTCGCGAATAGGGAGGAGACAAATCGCCACTCGCTATTGAAAACCGTTCGCAACAGTGGCAGAGCGGGGCGGTGACCGATCTCGCCGCACAGCGTCAGGCCGAAGCCGCCGCCGCGCCGCCCGCCAAGGGCCAGGCGAAGATGAACCGCGCCCGCTCCTTCTGGCTGAAGCAGCTCCATTCCTGGCACTGGATCTCGGCGGCCGTCAGCCTGGTCGGCATGATCCTGTTCGCCGTGACGGGGATCACCCTGAACCACGCCGCCCAGATTCCGGCCGAGCCCGTCACCACCGAACAGACCGCAACCCTGCCGGCGCCGCTGCTCCGGGGCCTGTCGACCTTCCCGGAGGAGACGACCGATCCCGTCCCCGACGCCGTCGCCCGCTGGGCCGCCGAGGCGATGAAGGCCGACATCGCCGGCCGACCGACCGAAACCACGCCGGAGGAGATCTATGTCGCCCTGGCCATGCCCGGCGGCGACGGATGGGTCACGATCGACCGTTCAACCGGCGAAGGGCTGCACGAAAGGACCACGCGCGGCTGGATCGCCTACCTCAACGACCTGCACAAGGGCCGCAACGCCGGCAAGGTCTGGTTCTGGTTCATCGATGTCTTCGCCGTCGCCTGCGTCGTCTTCGCCATCACCGGCCTGGGGCTGATGTGGCTCCATGCAAGGGGGCGGCCGTCCACCTGGCCCCTGGCGGGGCTGGGCCTGCTGATCCCCGTCGTCATCGCCCTGATCTTCATTCACTGACGAGTATTCCGATGCGCCTTCTCCCCGTCGTCGTCACCACCGCCGGCCTCGTCGCCGCCGCGCCCGCCATGGCCGCCGACCTGTCGGTCTCGGTCGAGATTCCGCGCCTCTCCACCGCCTCCTACCACCGCCCCTATGTCGCCATCTGGATCGAGCGTCCGGACCAGACGGCGGTGCAGACCCTGGCGGTCTGGTACCAGCAGACCCGCAACAACGAGGGCGACGGCAAGGACTGGCTGAAGGACCTGCGCACCTGGTGGCGGAAGGGCGGCCGCGCCATGACCCTGCCGGCCGACGGGGTGTCGGGCGCCACCCGCGCGCCGGGCCGCCAGACCGTCACCATCCCCGCCGCCCGCCTGAGCGGCCTGCAGCCGGGCCAGTACAACATCGTCGTCGAGGCGGCGCGCGAACTGGGCGGGCGCGAATCCGTGCGCGTCCCCTTCCGCTGGGGCCAGGCCAACAGCGGCCAGGGCGCCGGCTCCACCGAACTGGGCGCCGTGCGCGTCACCGTCACCCGCTGAAGGATTCCGTCATGAACAAGAAGACCCTCGCCGTCCTGACCCTGGCCGCCGCGCTGGCGGCGCCGATGGCCGCCCAGGCGCACCGCGCCTGGATGGCGCCCACCGCCACCGTCCTGTCGGGCGCCGACGGCTGGGTCGGCGTCGACGCCGGCATGTCGAACCAGGTCTTCATTCCCGACCACGCGGCCATGCGCGTCGACGGCGTGACCATCACCGCGCCGGACGGGTCGACCGTCCAGGCGGAGAACGCCATGCGCGGCCAGTACCGCTCGACCTTCGATGTCCACCTGACCCAGAACGGCACCTACAAGATCGCCAACGTCACCGACGGCTTCATGGCCAGCTACATGCTGAACGGCGAGCGCAAGCGCTGGCGCGGCGCCGCGGCCGACTTCCCCGCCGCCCTCCCCGCCGGCGCGACCGAGGTCGAGGCGACCCGCACCGCGAACCGCATCGAGACCTTCGTCACCCTGAACAACCCGACCGACACGGTCTTCGCCCCGACCAACCAGGGCCTGGAGATGGTTCCCGTCACCCACCCCAACGACCTGGTGGCGGGCGAGGCGGCCAGCTTCAAGCTGCTGCGGGACGGCCAGCCGGCCGCCAACCTGGACGTCGCCGTCGCGCGCGGCGGCCTGCGCTATCGCGACAATCCCGAGGAATCGACCGTGAAGACGGGCGCCGACGGCGTGTTCTCGGTCACCTGGCCGGAAGCGGGCCTCTATTGGCTGAACGCCGCCGTGCGCACCGCCGGCGAAGGCGGCCAGCCGGGCTCCAACGCGCAATATGTGGCGGTGGTGGAAGTCCTGCCCTAAGCGGTCGGGATGAGCGACAGTCCCTTCCAGCGCGGCAGCCGCGCCGCCCCGCCCGTCGTCAGCCTCGGCGATCCCGTTCCGCTGGCCGACCGGGCCGACAATCGTGTCCTGATCCCGCCGCTCGAGGTTCCGCCGGGGCCCCCGTCCGGGGACGTGGTCTGGGCCTTCGACGGCGCCAGCATGGGCACGACCTGGCAGGCCCGGGTCGTGGCCCCGCCCGGTGTGGAGCAAGCCGCCCTCCAGGCCGCCGTCGAGGAGGAACTGGCGCGCACCATCGCCCTGTTCAGCCCCTGGGAGCCGTCCAGCGAGGTCAGCCGGTTCAACGCCGCGCCCGAGGGCGTATGGGCCCTGTCGGCGCCGTTCTGGGCGCTGCTGGACGCGGCCATGGACCTGGGCGACGAGACCAACGGCGCGGTCGATCCGACGCTGGGCGCCCTGGTCGATCTGTGGGGCTTCGGCCCGCCCGGGCCGCGTCCCGCCCTGCTGCCCGTGCCCTCCGACGAAGAGGTCGAGGCGGCGCTGAAGGTCTCCGGCTGGCGCCGCCTGCGCACCAACCGCGACGCTCGCGCCGCCATGCAGATGGGCGGCATGAAGCTGGACTTCTCCGGCATCGCCAAGGGCCACGCCGTGGACCGCGTGTCGGAACGCCTCATCCAGCTGGGCGCGACCTCCCACCTGATCGAGATCGGCGGCGAATTGATGGGCCGGGGCGTCAAGCCGGACGGCCAGCCCTGGTGGGTCGACATCGAGCGGGCGCCCGGCTCCGAGGCGCCGCGCACCGTCGCCGCCCTGTTCGACATCGCCGTGGCCACCAGCGGCGACTACCACCGCGCCTTCGAGCATGGCGGCCGCCGCTATCCGCACACCATCGACGGCTCCACCGGTCGGCCGGTGGACAACGGCCTGACCTCCGTCACCGTCTTCCACGCCTCGGCGATGAAGGCCGACGCCTACGCCACCGCCCTGACGGTCATGGGCCCCTATGACGGGCCGGAGTTCGCCGAGGCCGTCGGCCTGGCCGCCCATTTCGTGGAGCGCACGCCGCGCGGCGTGGTCGAGCACACGACCCCGGCCTGGCGCGCCATGCTGGACGAGGGCGCGTGACGACCGAGCCGGCCCGCTGGCTGTGGACCCTGGTCGCCGTCGCCGCCTGGCTGGCGCTGGTGGCCGCCGTGGTTTGGCGCGAACGCCGGGCGCGAGTCCTGGCGCGCCAGGCGTCGGAGGCCCTGGCCGGCGGCGCCGACACCGTTCTGGTCGCCTTCGCCAGCCAGACCGGCTTCGCCGAGGAACTGGCATGGATGACCGCACGGGCGCTGGCCGTCGGCGGCGTGGGCGCGCGGGTGCTGGCCTTTTCCGATCTGGACGCCGCGACCCTGGCGGGCGCGGGCCGGGCGCTGCTGATCGTCTCCACCACCGGCGAGGGCGATCCGCCCGACGCCGCCGCCCGCTTCGTTCGGCAGGCGATGGCGCGTCCCGCCGCGCTGGACGGCTTGCGTTTCGGCGTCCTGGCCCTGGGCGACCGCAGCTACGACCATTTCTGCGGCTTCGGCCGGGCGGTCGAAGGCTGGCTGCGCCGCTCGGGCGCCGAGCCGCTGTTCGACACGGTGGAGGTCGACGACGGCGACGCCGCCGCCATCCGCCACTGGCAGCATCAGCTGGGCCTGATCGCCGGCGTCGCGGCGCCGGACTGGAGCCCGCCCGCCTATGAGGCCTGGCGGCTGGTCGAGCGGGTCCTGCTGAATCCGGGCAGTCCCGGCGGCGAGGTGTGGAAACTGGGCTTCGCGCCGGACGGCGCCCTGCCCGACTGGTCGGCCGGCGACATCGTCGAGATCGGCGTGCCGAATCCCGAAGGCGACGGCGCCCCGGCGGCGCGGGAGTATTCGGTCGCCTCCCTGCCCGCCGACGGCCGGATCGAACTGGTCGTGCGGCTGATGTATCGCCCGGACGGAACGCCGGGCCTGGCCTCGGGCTGGCTGACCGGCGCCTCTCCGCTGGGCGGCGAGATCCAGATGCGGCTGCGCGCCAACCGATCCTTCCACGGTCCGGCGCCCGAGACGCCGATGATCCTGATCGGCAACGGCACGGGGCTGGCGGGCCTGCGCGCCCATCTGAAGGCGCGCGCGGCGGCCGGGACGCACGGCGGCGCCTGGCTGCTGTTCGGGGAGCGCACCCGCGCCAGCGACGCCCTGTTCGACGACGAGTTGCAGGCCTGGCGGGCCTCGGGCGTGCTGGCGCGGCTGGACCGGGCCTTCTCGCGCGACGCGGGCGACGGCCGCTATGTCCAGGCCCTGGTCGCCGAACAGGCCGACACGATCCGCGCCTGGGTCGAGCGCGGCGCGGCCATCTATGTCTGCGGCAGCCAGGACGGCATGGCGCCGGGGGTCCATGCGGCGCTGGAGAGCGCGCTGGGCGCCGAGCGGGTGATCGAACTGCTGGAAGACGGCCGCTATCGCCGTGACGTCTATTGATCCGAGGGATGACGAACGGGCCGGCGATCCCTAACTAGGGGCCATGACCGTTCATGCCTCCCCGCCGCCCATCCTCGAAACCGCGGGGGTCGATCCCGACGAGGCCCTGTCGATCCTGAGGGGCGCGCTGAACGGCGCCGACGACGGCGAACTGTTCCTGGAGCGGGCCGAAAGCGAGAGCCTGGTGTTCGACGACGGCCGGCTGAAGTCGGCCGCCTACGACGCCAACGAGGGCTTCGGCCTGCGCGTGGTGGCGGGCGAGACCGCCGGCTACGCCCACGCCAACGAAATCTCCGCCGCCGCCCTGCGCCGCGCCGCCGACAGCGCCGCCCTGGCTAAACAGGGTCACGCCGCCGTGGTCGCCGACGCCCCGCGCGCCACCAACCAGAAGCTCTACGGCGAGGTCGATCCCCTCGCCTCGCCCGCCTTCTCCGACAAGATCGCCCTGCTGGCCGAGATCGACGCCTGGGCCCGCGCCCGCGATCCGCGCGTGGTGCAGGTCAGCGCCTCCCTGGTCGGGGAGCGGCGAGCCATCGAGATTCTGCGCGCCGACGACCGGGCGGTGCGCGACATCCGTCCGCTGGTCCGGCTGAACGTCTCCGTCACCGTCGAACGGGACGGCCGGCGCGAGACCGCCTCCTCCGGCGCCGGCGGCCGGGCCGGGTTCGAGACCTGGATCGCGCCCGAGCGCTGGCAGGCCCAGGTGGACGAGGCGCTGCGCCAGGCCGTGACCAACCTGGACGCCGTCGATTGCCCGGCGGGCGAGATGGACGTGGTCCTGGGCGCCGGCTGGCCGGGTGTCCTGCTGCACGAGGCCATCGGCCACGGCTTCGAGGGCGACTTCCATCGCAAGGGCTCGTCGGTCTTCAACGGCATGATGGGCAAGCGGGTCGCCGCGCCGGGCGTGACGGTGGTGGACGACGGCTCCATCGCCGGGCGTCGCGGCTCCCTGTCGGTGGACGACGAGGGCACGCCGACCCAGCGCAACGTCCTGATCGAGGACGGCATCATGGTCGGGCTGATGCACGACCGGCTGTCGGCGCGCCAGATGGGCGTCCAGGCCACCGGCAACGGTCGTCGCCAGTCCTTCGCCCACATGCCGATGCCGCGCATGACCAACACCTTCATGGAAGGCGGCAAGGATTCGAAGGCCGACATGATCGCCAATACGAAGCGCGGCCTTTACGCCGCCAACTTCGGCGGCGGCCAGGTGGACATCACCAACGGCAAGTTCGTCTTCCAGTGCACCGAGGCCTATCTGATCGAGGACGGCCGCATCACCGCCCCGGTGCGCGGCGCGACCCTGATCGGCGACGGCGCCACGGCCCTGACGAAGATCGAGAGCGTCGGCGACGACTTCGCCTTCGATCCCGGCGTCGGCGTCTGCGGCAAGGCGGGACAGGGCGTGCCCGTCGGCATCGGCCAGCCGTCCCTGAAGATCGGCGGGCTGACGGTGGGCGGCACCGCCGTCTAGCCTTTTCCGGAACCGGCTGCGCGAACGTGGGTTTCCTTGCTCAACAGCAAAGGAGGACTCCATGCCGACCGAACGCACGATCGAACACCCCGACGGCCGCGTCGAGCGCGTCACCGAGAACGACGCCCCGTCCAATCCTGTGGTCGTCGAACGGCGCGGCGGTTCCGGCATGGGCGCCATCGTCGCCCTGGTCATCGGCCTCCTGGCCGTGCTGGTGATCGGCTACTTCCTGATGAACATGAACCGCAACGACGCGGTCGAATCCAACGCCATAGCCGGCGCCGCCGACAGCGTGGGCAGTGCGGCCGACAACATCGGCCAGGCCGCCCGCGACGCCGTCCCGGAACGCCCGGCGAACTGATCGCCTTTCGGTCCGGCGATCCGCTGGACGACCCCGAACATCCAAAGTGACGCCGCTGTCTAGTCGACGGCGGCGTCCGCGCGCCATTCCGGCCCCTGCGGCTCCAACCCTTGCGCATCCAATTGGTCCAGCACCCCGTCACGCTCCGCCAGCAGGCGCAGCGGGGCGATGGCGAGCGTGACGCCGGGGTCCTCAAGCGCTTCGGCGACGGCCTGGCTCCACATCTGGCGCAGGCGGGCGTCGCCGCCCATCACCGCCCACAGGCCGCACCGCGCCTCGGCCATGTCCAGCGGAGACGCCAGCACGGCCTGGACGCGGCGCCGCCGCCAGTTCTCGCCCCGACGCAGCCCTTCCTCCGGCCCGGCTTCCGCCGCCGTCACCGCCGCCTCTATACAGGGAAGGTAGTCTTCCGCCGGCGTGGCGATCAGCCGGTCGACGATCTCGTCGCCGCGCAGCAGGCCGACCGGGGCGGCGGGCGTCTTGTGCGCACGCGCCGCCCGCTTCACCACGTCGGACACCAGGCGGCCGCCACGCACGTAACCGCCCTTCTCCATAAGCTCGGCCGAGAGCATCAGCATGCTGTTCCGCGACGGCCCCTGCCCCAACGCCGCTTCCACCCGCGCCTCGACCTCCGGCGACAGATAGTCGGCGCTGCTCTGGCCGTCCGGCAGGCGGGTCAGGGTCCGCACGCGCCACAGCAGCCGGCCGACATCGGCCAGGGACGCCCGCCCTTCGACGGGGAACAGCACATGGTCGGCCCGCGCCACGGCGGCTTCCAGCGCATCGGTGCGCCAGCCCATGTCGCGCGGCAGCCCGTCGCTGGCCCCGACCAGGATCAGCACGGCGTCGCCGCGCCGCACCTCCCACATCGGCCCTTCGATGCGGCGCGCAACGACAACCACGTCCTCCACCGCCTCGGGGGTCGCCTCCTGCGCCGAAGCGGTCAGGGGCGCGGCGATCAGGGCCGCCAGCAGGAAGCTTAGAAAAAGTGCTCTATTGCTCATCACAGGTTGATAGAGCGCTTTCTATACTGCGTGTAATGAAATGACTGTAATGAACCGCCTGTAATGATGTCGTCGATTTAATCCACCTTGCCGCCTTGTAACTGGAGATGAACGACGGGCGCCGCCACACCTCTCGCCATCAGATCCGAGGGGAAACCGATGACCAAGACCGTCCTGCTGGCCACCACCGCCGTCCTGCTGACCGCCGGCGCCGCCTTCGCGGGCGACGAGCCGCAGGTCGCCGAAGCCCCCGTCCCGACTGGCGCGCCGCAGAGCGCGCCCCTGGCCGACGCCCGCCAGCAGGGCGTGCTGGTCTTCACCCCCGACTTCTTCGCCGCCCAGCGCCCGAACACCGCCCTGGACATGGTCGACCGGGTGCCCGGCTTCTCGATCGACGACGGCTCGGGGGCCCGGGGCTTCGAGGGCGCGGTCGGCAACGTCCTGATCAACAACGCGCGCCCCGCCTCCAAGAACGACACCGGCTCCAACGTCCTGAGCCGCACCCTGGCAAGTCAGGTGGAGCGGATCGAGCTGATCCGCGGCGGCGCGCCGGGCATCGACATGCAGGGCTATTCGGTGGTGGTGAACGTCATCGTCAAACAGGAGGACAGCAGCCGCTCGGTGCTGACCATGAGCGGCCTGTTCTTCGAAGGCGCCGGCCGCGACATGTTCAACGGCAGCTATCAGTTCACGGCCCGCCACGGCGACCGCACCTGGGGCGTGACCCTGTCGGACGGCTGGAGCTGGAGCGACTCCAACGGCCCCGGTCGGCGCATCCGGCGCGACGCGGCGGGCAATGTGCTGCGCGACGAGGCGGTCAACAACGACAGCTACGGCGGCGGCAACTCGATCCGCGGCACCTACGCCGGCCCCCTGGCGGGCGGCAAGGTGGACGTGACGGCCCGCTACGGCGTCAACGACTGGCACGGCTGGAACATCGCCCAGTCGGACACCACCCTGCGCGACAGCCGCAACTATGAGGACGGCGACAGCGGCGAGTTCGGCGTGACCTGGGAGCGGCCGCTGGGCGCCCGCTTCAAGCTGGAAACCCGCCTGATGCACGAATTCAGCAGCTGGGACGGCGCTCAGGTCTACAACACGACCCTGGACGGAGCCGCCCAGCCCGAGCAGATCTTCGACTATTCGGGCGACAGCTCGGAGACCATCCTGCGCGCCCTGATCCGGCACGAGCGCTCGCCCAAGCTGACGATCGAAACCGGCGGCGAGATCGCCTACAACATGCGCAAGACGGATCAGCTCTTCACGATCGGCGGGATTCCCGACGACCTGACCGCCGGCTCGGTCAAGGTGGAGGAGACGCGCGGCGAGGCCTTCGCCAAGGGCACCTATCGCATCCATCCCGACCTGACCCTGGAGGCGGGCCTGCGGCTGGAGACGTCGACCATCAGCCAGTCGGGTGACTCCGATTCGGAAAAGAGCCTCTTCTTCGCCAAGCCGCGGTTCCTGGCCACCTGGACGCCGATGCCGAACAACCAGGTCCGCTTCCGCTTCGAGCGCGAACTGGGCCAGCTGGACTTCTCGGACTTCGCCGCCTCGGCGGAGCTGTCCGACGGGACAGTGTACGGCGGCAACATCGACCTGGAGCCCGAACAGCGCTGGATCAGCGAGCTGACCTACGAGCGCCGCTTCTGGGGCGACGGCATCGTGTCGCTGGGCTATCGCCATGACGAGATCGTCGACGCCATCGACTACATTCCGTTGAACCCGCGCGGCTCGGCGATCGGCAACATCGGCGACGGCACGCTGGACCGGCTGTCCCTGAACGTTCTGCTGCCGCTGGACAAGTTCGGCTTCTCGGGCGGGCAGTTCACCTTCAGGAACGACTGGAACAAGACCGCCGTCACCGATCCGACCACGGGCGAGGAACGGCCGATCTCCGGCGTGCGCGCGACCCAGGCCAACGTCGGCATCCAGCAGGACATCACCAGCTGGAAGCTGCAGTGGGGCGTCAACTGGCTGCCCTACCTCAGCCAGCCCAGCTTCGATCCCTACCAGACCTTCCGCTGGCGCGGCGCCGACTATTTCGAGATGTTCGCCGAGTACAAGCCGACCGACAGCCTGTCGATCCGCGCCCAGCTGAACCTGTGGGACGACTTCACCCAGCACCGCGTGGTGTTCGCCGACCGCGACACGCGCGCCGTCGACTACATCGAGGACACGACGATCGACCCGCGCACCTTCTTCCAGGTGAGATTGCGCAAGACCTTCTGATCCGAGGGAAGACCGGCGAAGAAAAAGGGCGGCGTCCGGTCGGACGCCGCCCTTTCCTTTTCAGACCCGCGTACCGGTCAGCCGACGGTCGACTGGGTCGGAGCGGCGACGTTGCCGTCTTCCTGGCCGCGATCGGTCAGGTTCGGGCCGGGATGGTTGTCCGGATCGTTCACGCCATTGGACCAGCCCTTGATGAAGAAGCTGGCGATCAGGAACACCACGCCCGCGGCCATGCCCGCCCAACCCAGCTTGGCGAACACGTCGAGCGAGGTCTGGAGCGCCAGGGCGGGGTTCAGCACCTCGCCGCCGACCGTCTCCGTGCCGGCCAGGCCGGCGATCCAGCCGCCCACATACTGGGCGATGGAGGAGGCCAGGAACCACACCGCCATCATGAAGCTGACCACCTGGGCCATCGACAGTTTGGTGATCTCCGACAGACCCACCGGCGACAGGAACAGCTCGCCCGTCGTGTGGAACATGTAGAGCAGGGCCAGGAGCACGATCGGCATCTGGAAGGCCGAATTGGCCAGGCCCGCGCCCCACACCACGACCATGAAGCCCAGGCCGACCTGGAACAGGCCCAGGCCGAACTTGAACGTCGGGTCCGGGTCGCGGCGAATCTTGGCCAGCTTGACCCACATGGCCGCGAAGATCGGTGCGAAGATCAGGATGAAGCCGGCGTTGAACGACTGGGTCTGCGACGCCGTCATGGTGGTGTCGATGAAGACGCCCTGCCCCGTCAGGCCGGCGGCCGCGACCTGGGCCGGGGTGCCGAAGGTGAAGGGCCCGAACTGCACGGCCTGGGCCAGCAGCTGCAGGTTCACGTTACGGTCGGCGAACAGGTTCAGCGAGGTCCCCGCCTGCTCGAACAGGGTGAAGAACAGCACCGAGCCGAACACCAGCACCATGGCCAGCATCATGCGCTGGCGCTGCGCCCAGGTCTTGCACACCGAAACCATCACATAGCCGATGAAGGCCAGCGACAGCAGGGTCGAGATGCCCAGCACCGTGCCGACCAGGGCGTTGCGCTGGACCAGGAACCACACCGGGACCACGCCCAGCAGGCCGAGCAGGTAGATGGAGTATTCGCGGTTGATCGGCCCCAGCAGAGGCGCCTTCAGCTTGCCGGCCGCTGGCGGCTCGCCCTTGCCGAGCAGCAGCGGCTTGCCCAGCACGAAGACGATCAGGCCCGCCAGCATGCCCAGGCCCGCCAGGCCGAAGCCGGCCCACCAGCCCACCGTCTGGCCCAGAAGGCCGCACAGCACCGCCGCCCAGAACGAGCCCAGGTTGATGCCGTAATAGTAGAGGGTGAAGCCGGAATCCCGGCGCGGGTCGCCCTGGCCGTAGAGCTGGCCCACCAGGGTCGAGATGTTCGGCTTCAGGAAGCCGACGCCCATGATGATCAGCGAGATGGCCAGGAAGAAGACGTTTTCCGAGACCGGATCGCGGTGCGCCTCCAGCGTGTAGGACCCCGAGGGCAGGACCGCCGGAACCGCCGCGGTCGCGGGCAGGTCGCGGATGACCAGGCCGCCGCCTTCCGCCGCGCCATAGGCGTAGGACCGGCCGTCGATGACGATGCCGTTGCTGGCGGCGTCGCCGCGGCCTTCCGTCTGGATGGCGTAGGCCTGGCCCGCATAGGTCAGGGTCTGGGTGGTGTCCCGTCCCTCATAGGCCATCATGCCGTGGCCGAAGACCAGCAACAGGGCGCCGAAGGCCACCGCCTTGCGGGTGCCGATGAAGCGGTCCGCCAGGATGCCGCCGATCAGCGGCAGCAGGTACACCAGCGAGGTGTAGGAGCCGTAGATGCCGCCGGCGGCGCCATCGCTGAACAGGAAATGCTGGGTCAGATAGAAGATCAGCAGGCCGCGCATGCCGTAGTAGGAGAACCGCTCCCACATCTCGGCGAAGAAGCAGATGATCAGGCCGCGCGGATGGTTTCGCAGCACCTGAAGCAGCACGGGAATCCCCGTGGCGAGGGTGATCACCACCCCCAGAAGAACGACGATGTTCATGCGTATCCTTTGACTTCGGGCTGGATCGCCCGCTTCCGTTAAGAGGAAGACGGCCCGCCGCCTCCCCGCCCCCGTGCAGAAGCGGTGAAAAGACCACCGTGAAACAGGCTTTACAAGGCGTAACCGCGCGTGAGCCGGCGAGCGGCGCAACCCACGTCGTCGCAGGCAGGATTTATACAACCTTTGGTGGCGTATCCTGGCCTCGATCCTGCGGGGCGGCCGAGGCGCCCCACGGGCAGGTTTCATTTTGGGAGACGATGCGGTGGCTGTCCGCCCGATCCGAGCTTCGGACTATGAGGCCGTCAACGCCCTGCACCGGGCCGTGGGCTGGCCCGAACGTTCCTTCGCCGGCTGGCGCTGGCTGGAAGACAACCCCGCCCGGCTGGCGCTGGGCGCGCCCGCCGGATGGGTGGTCGCGGACGACGACGACCGACCGGTGGCGTTGCTGGGCAATTTCGTGCAGCGGTTCCAACTGGGCGAACGGACCCTGTTCGGCGCCACCGGCTTTTCGATCATCGTCCCGCCCGACCAGAAGGGCGCCAGCCGGTCGCTGATCCGCGCCTTCCTGGCCCAACCCGGCCTGTTCGCGCGCTACACCCTGAACGCCAACGCCCGGTCGGCGCCGCTGTACGGCCTGTTCGGCCTGACGCCCTTTCCGCCCCGGACCCATGCGCTGAAGCTGTCCTGGCCGGTGGACCGCGCGGTCTTGGCCCAGGCCCGGCTGCTGCGCCGCCTGTTCGGCCGGCTGAGCGCGGAACGGGCCGCGCGACTGGGCGAGCGGCTGATGAACCGGCGCCTGTTCGCCGCCCGTCCCCTGCGCCTGCCGGACGATGTCGAGGAGGTCCGCGACCTGTCCGACGCCTCCGACTACGCCGTCTTCTGGACCGCCCTGCGCGGGGAGGACCGCCTGCTGGCCGACCGCTCGCCGGCCCTGCTGCGCTGGCGGATGGCCGATCCCGACCAGACCCTGGCGCCGCGCCTGCTGGCCTGCCGCCGCGACGGCCGCATCGTCGCCACGGCCCTGGCCCTGGTCGCCAAGACCAATCTGATCGACGCGCCGGCGCTCGACATCATCGACCTGGTCGCGATGCGGGGCCATGAGGACGCCCTGCCCCGCCTGGCGCGGACCCTGATCGCCAATGCGCGCGGCCTGGGCGCCGCCAAGGTGCGGCTTCAGGTGGCGACGCCCGAACTGCTGGACGCGCTGGACGACGTGGCGGCGACGGCGAGGCGCGAGGGCGGCTGGGGCCATGGCCACGCCATCGTCGACGAGGCGCTCGCGCCGCTGTGGTCGCCGACGCCGTTCGACGGGGACTACGCCATCTGCGCCCGCCCGGTCCCGCTTCCAGCGCGGCGGCGGACGCCGGCGCGTGCGCCGGTCGGGCGTCTTTCCAAGGCCTAGGTCGGGGCTGGCCCTGGGGCCAATCGCCATTCAGGTTGCCCCGCTTCCGACATCGTCTTTCCGGGGCTTCGCGGAACGAAGACCCCGGAATTCAGGCGCCGCAGGCGCGGATCGAACCGCATCAAGCGCCGGAGTCGCCCTCCTGGGTTCAGGATTCGTCCTTCGGACGCCCCGGAAAAACAATCACAGGCGAAGGTCGATCGGCCCTAGGCCCGGGGCCGGGCCTTGAGCTCGTCGCGGATCTCGGTCAGCAGGGCCTCGGTCGCGGTCGGCGCGGCGGGCGCGGCGTCCGGCTGGGCGACCTGCTGGCGGCGCAGGGCGTTGATGCCCTTGACCAGCAGGAAGACGACCCAGGCCACGATCAGGAACTGGATCACCGTGTTGATGAAGGCGCCGTACTGGATCGCGACCTTCTCGATCTCCGCGGTCGCCGGGTTCTCGGGCCGCAGCACCCACTCCAGCTGGGAGAAGTCCAGGCCGCCGGTCAGCAGGCCGATCGGCGGCATGACCACCTGGTCGACCAGACTCTTGACGATGCCGTTGAAGGCCGCGCCGATGATGATGCCGACCGCCAGGTCCACGACATTGCCCTTGACCGCGAACTCGCGGAACTCCGACAGCAGGCTCATTGATCTTTCCTCAGGTTCAGGCGTCGCCGGAGGCGTTCAGGCGTTCGCGCAATTCCTTGCCGCTCTTGAAGAAGGGCACGGACTTGGCCGGGACGTCGACGGTCTCGCCGGTGCGGGGATTGCGGCCCGCCCGCGCTGGCCGAGACCGGACCGAAAAGGCGCCGAAGCCGCGCAGTTCCACCCGCCCGCCATCGGCGAGCGCCTCGGTCATCGTGCCGAGGATGACGTTCACCAGCCGCTCCACCTCCGCATGGGTCAGGTGGGTGTTCTCGGCCGCCAGCTTCTCGATCAGTTCAGACTTGATCATCAGCGCCCTGTCCGCTCGTGCCGAGGCCGCCCGTCATCAGCCTCTTCCCGAAGAGCCTAACCCGCGAACGAGTCTCGACAAAGCCCTTATACGGCATCGATCGCCGCAGGGATCATAATTCATGTACGCGACCGGACATGAGCACCCATGTCATGGAAAAGGGCGGCCGGATCGCTCCGGCCGCCCTTCTCATCTTATCGCGCTATCGCGGGACGCGCGGCGCCCCGCTGCTTCAGCGCATTTGGCGCGCTACCGCGGGGCGCGCGGCGCCCCGCTGCTTGAGCGCATTACTCCTTGGAGCCGGCGTTCTTCAGCGCGGCGCCCAGGATGTCGCCCAGCGAGGCGCCCGAGTCGGACGACCCGAACTGCTCGATGGCTTCCTGCTCGTCCTTCATCTCCAGCGCCTTGATCGACACCGAGACGCGGCGCGTGGCCTTGTCGACGGCGGTGATCATGGCGTCGATGCGGTCGCCGACGGCGAAACGCTCAGGACGCTGCTCGTTGCGGTCGCGCGACAGGTCCGACTTGCGGATGAAGGCCGTGACCGGCGCATCGTCCTCGCCGAACTTGACCTCGATGCCGCCGGTCTCGATCGACGAGACGGTGACGGTGATCTGCTGGCCGCGCTTGTAGACATCGCCCTCCATCGGGTCGCCGCCCAGCTGCTTGATGCCCAGCGAGACGCGTTCCTTCTCGACGTCGACGTCCAGCACCTTGGCCTTGACGGTGTCGCCCTTGCGGTAGCGCTGGATGGCTTCTTCGCCCGACACGTTCCAGTCGATGTCCGACAGGTGGACCATGCCGTCGATGTCGTTGTCCAGGCCGATGAACAGGCCGAACTCGGTGGCGTTCTTGACCTCGCCCTCGACCGTCGAGCCGATCGGGTGCGCGGCGACGAAGGCGTCCCACGGATTGTCCTGGGCCTGCTTCAGGCCCAGCGAGATGCGGCGCTTGGAGGCGTCGACGTCCAGCACGACCACGTCCACTTCCTGCGAGGTGGAGACGATCTTGCCCGGATGGACGTTCTTCTTGGTCCAGGACATTTCCGAGACGTGGACCAGGCCCTCGACGCCCGGCTCCAGCTCCACGAAGGCGCCGTAGTCGGTGATGTTGGTGACGCGGCCGGTGTACTTGGCGTTGACCGGATACTTGGCTTCCACGCCGTCCCAGGGGTCCGACTGCAGTTGCTTCATGCCGAGCGAGATGCGCTGGGTGTCCGGGTTGATCTTGACGATCTGGACCTTGACGGTGTCGCCGACGGCCAGGACCTGCGACGGGTGCGACACGCGCTTCCACGACATGTCGGTGACGT
>JAEWDF010000107.1 GCA_023390245.1 Pseudomonadota bacterium | reverse complement strand
GCCCTGATCGGCGCGCGGCTGGAGCGGCCGGCGGCGCTCGCGCCCGCCGCCGTCGCCACCGTGCTGGGCGGCGGCTGGCTGATGGGCCAGGCGCATGGCGTCTTCCTGGGCGTCGGCATGGACCTGCCGGGCGCGCTGGGTCTGTTCGCCCTGCTGGTCCTGATGCTGTCCCGCCCCCTGGCGCCGGTCGCCGTCATGTCCGCCCGGACCTTGGCGGCCGCGGCCGCCGCCTGCCTGATCCTGGGCTGCGGCGTCGGGCTGGCGGCGCGCATCGCCGAACCGGCAAGCGTGGACGCAGCCTCCGTTCCCTGACCGGGATACGTCGAAATCGGACGCAGCAAAACCGCCGCGCCGCGACGCCGAACGAGAACATCTTGTGAACAAGAACAAACCGTGCACATAGTGCCGCTCACAGACGGGGGCGGGTCCATGGCGGGTCTCTCCCAAGCTCAGATGGGAATCATGGCAAGGGAGACGGGTAAGATGGCTTCACAGGCGGCTTTGAAATTGGTGGGCAAGGAAGACGGCGACAAGCAGCGCGCGCTGGAGGCGGCGATCGCCCAGATCGACCGCGCCTTCGGCAAGGGCTCGGTGATGAAGCTGGGCAAGGCCGGGATCGTGGCCGAGATCGAGAGCATCTCGACCGGTTCGCTGGGCCTGGACATGGCGCTGGGCATCGGCGGCCTGCCGAAGGGCCGGGTCATCGAGATCTTCGGCCCGGAATCCTCGGGCAAGACGACGCTGGCCCTGCATACGGTCGCCGAGGCGCAGAAGGCCGGCGGCGTCGCCGCCTTCGTCGACGCCGAGCACGCCCTGGATCCGGTCTATGCGCAGAAGCTGGGCGTGAACCTGGACGACCTGCTGGTCAGCCAGCCTGACAACGGCGAACAGGCGCTGGAGATCACCGACACCCTGGTGCGCTCGGGCGCCGTGGACATCGTGGTGGTCGATTCGGTCGCGGCGCTTACGCCCCGCGCCGAGATCGAGGGCGAGATGGGCGACAGCCTGCCCGGCCTCCAGGCCCGTCTGATGAGCCAGGCGCTGCGCAAGCTGACCGCCTCCATCTCCAAGTCCAAGTGCATCGTCATCTTCATCAACCAGATCCGCCACAAGATCGGGGTGATGTACGGCTCGCCGGAGACGACGACCGGCGGCAATGCGCTGAAGTTCTACGCCTCGGTGCGCCTGGACATCCGCCGCACCGGCGCGATCAAGAACCGCGACGAGGTGGTCGGCAACTCGACCCGCGTGAAGGTGGTCAAGAACAAGGTCGCCCCGCCGTTCCGCGAGGTGCTGTTCGACATCATGTACGGCGAGGGCGTGTCCAAGATCGGCGAGATCATCGACCTGGGCGTCAAGGCCGGGGTGATCGAGAAGTCGGGCAGCTGGTTCAGCTATGACTCCACCCGCATCGGCCAGGGCCGCGAGAACGTGCGCGACTTCCTGAAGAACAACCCCGACATCGCCGCCCAGATCGAGAAGGCCGTCCGCCAGTCGTCGAACCAGATCGCCGACGACATGCTGGGCGCGCCCGAGCCCGACGAAGGCCAGGACCTAGAGGGCTAGGATCGATCGACATTCGGCGTCGCCCGCGTTCCGAACGGTTGGGACGAACGTCGATCAGCGCCTCGACCCGGTCGCCTGAAGGACCGTCATACGGCCGGGCCTGCCTCAGGACACAGGCTCCAAGACACTCCGCCGTCGCCCTCGCGACCCGCCACCGACCCCGCGAGGCTCGGCGGAGCAGCCCGTCCGACCTCGTGTCGGGCGGGCTTTTTTCATGCGGACGCGGACCGTGCGCGGGCGCGTCCGCCGACGCGATCATAAAGGCTCCGCTTGCGTCGACATCCGACAGACGGGAGCCGCGCAAGCCCCTATCAAGCCCTCTTCGGGGGAAGCGCTGTCCTTGACCATCTACGAATTCCACTTCTACGCCGGCGAAGACCGCCGCCCGCTGCTCGACTTCTTCGAGGCGGCCGAAGACGCGGCCGCCCTGAACACGGCGCGGTTGCGCCTGGACGAACACCTCTCCTGCGAGGGCGTGGAGGTGTTCGAGGGCGGGCGGCTGGTCGGCAAGGTGGAGCGGTCTGTACGCCAGCGGACCTAACCCAGTTCGCCTCACAAACGAATTCGGCATACCGCCACGCTGTGTCGAGTTCCGACAGACATGGCCCCTCGGATCGCCCTATGCGCGAGTCATGCGTAATCTTCCGCCGGGCAACCGATTGATCCGCGAGATGGAATCCGACGACCGCGAGGCGTTGCTCGCCATCGCGACTCCGATCGAATTCCCCCAGGGACACGTCTTCAACGAACCGGGCGACCTGATCGAGCACCTGCACTTCATCGACAGCGGAATCTGCTCGGCCATCGCCGTGCTTGAGGACGGCCGCACGGTGGAGACCGTCATGGTCGGGCGCGAGGGCGTCATCGGCGCCATCGCCTCGATCGTGCCCCACGCCTCCTCGACCCGCAGCGTGGCCCAGGTCGACGGCTCGGCCCACCGTGTCGAGGCCGCCCGCTTCCGCGCCCTGGCGGCCCAGCGGTCCGGCGTGCGCGAGACCGCCGCCCGCTTCATGGCCGACCTGCAGGGCGAACTGGAGCAGTCGACCGCCTGCAACGCCCTGCACCGGGCCGAGCAGCGCTTCGCCAAATGGCTGCTGCGCTGCCACGACCGCGTCGACGGCAACACCCTGAACCTGACGCAGGAATACCTCGCCTCCATGCTGGGCTCGCAGCGCACCACGGTGAACGAGGCGGCCCAGGGCCTGCAGAAGGCCGGCGCCATCGCCTATTCGCGCGGCCGCATCACCGTCCTGGACCGCGCCGCCCTGGAGCGCGTGACCTGCGAATGCTACCGCGCCGGCCGCGTTCACCATCATCCTTAGAGACAGGAGCGTCCCCTACGGTGTAGCCTGTCCGTAGAAGGGAGCGGTCGCATGACGTCCGCCGCACAGACGCCCAATCGCATTCTGGACGGCCTGCCCGCCGTCGACGCGGAAGCCGTCCTGCGCGCCGGCGTGCGCGTCGCCTTCGAGGCCGGCGAAACGCTGATCGAGCCCGACGCGCCGATCCGCTGCGCCTATTTCGTCGAGACGGGCGTCATCTCGGCCCTGTCCGAGATGCGCAACGGCCGCAGCGTCGAGGCCTATATGGTGGGGTGCGAAGGCCTGTCGGGCGCCCCGGCCGCCCAGGCGCCGGCGCGGCTCCAGTCGCGCCACGTCTGCCAGGTCGAGGGCCAAGCCCTGCGCATCGACGCCGAGCGTCTGCGCCGGCTGGCGGACGAACGTCCCGCCCTGCGCCGGGCGATCGTCGACTACATGACGGCGCTCCAGGCCGAACTGGAGCAGTCCGCCGCCTGCAACGCCCTGCATCCGCCCCGGCGCCGCTTCGCCAAATGGCTGCTGCGCTGCCACGACCGCGTGGGCGACGACATCCTGCACCTGACACACGAACACCTGGCCAGCATGCTGGGCGCCCAGCGCACCACGGTCAGCGAGGCGGCCCAGGCGCTACAGCAGGCCGGCGCCATCCGGTCCTCGCGCGGCCAGGTCCGGATCGTCGACCGCGTCGCGCTCGAGGCGGCGGCGTGCGAATGCTACCGCGGCTTCGGCCCGGCCGCCGCCCTCAGATCTCCTGATTGAAGGCGCCGATCTCCGGATAGGCGGCCAGGCGCGGCTTGACCTCCTTGCGGAACAGGTCGCGCATGTCGTCCTCGGAGCGCATGCTCTCGACCACCACGACCAGCTCGGGCTTGTTGGACGAGGCGCGCACCAGCACCCACGATCCGTCCTCCAGATGCACCCGCACGCCGTTGACGGTGATGGCCTCGACGATCTTGCGGCCCAGGATCTCGCCTCCGGCGTCGGCCAGGTCGGAATACTCCTTCACGATCCGCTCCAGCACTTCGTACTTGAGCTCGTCGTCGCAATGCGGCGACATGGTCAGGCTGGTCCAGGCGTCCGGCAGCGCGGCCTTCAGTTCGCTGAGCGTCTTGCCCGGATTGCGGTCCAGCATGGCCAGCACCGCGCCCGCCGCGACCAGCCCGTCGTCGTAGCCATGGCCCAGTTCCCCGGCCATGAAGAAGTGGCCCGACTTCTCGAACCCGGCCAGGGCGCCGATCTCGGCGGTCTTGCGCTTGATGTAGCTGTGACCCGTCTTCCAGTAGACCGTCTCGGCCCCGTTGGCCTTCAGAACCTCGTCGGTCTTGTACAGACCCGTCGACTTCACATCGACGACGAAGGTCGCGTTCGGATGGATCTTCGACAGGTCGCGGGCCAGCATCAGGCCGATCTTGTCGGCGAAGATCTCCTCGCCCGTGTCGTCGACCACGCCGCAGCGGTCGCCGTCGCCGTCGAAGCCCAGGGCCAGGTCGGCGCCCGTCTCCTTCACCTTGGCCGCCATCTGCACCAGCATGGCGTGGTCCTCGGGGTTCGGATTGTACTTGGGGAAGGTGAAATCGAGGTCCGCATCCATCTCGATCACCTCGACGCCCATGCGGCGCAGGGCCTCTGGGGCGAAGGCGCCGGCGGTGCCGTTGCCGCACGCGGCGATGACCTTCAGCGGGCGGCTGACCTTCACCTTGGCGGCGACGTCGGCGATGTATTTCTCGCGGAAGTCCTCGACCCGGACCAGCTTGCCGCCCTCGCGCTCGACGCCGGCGCCGTTCAGCACGATCTCCTTCAGGCGGCCGATCTCCTCGGGGCCGAAGGTCAGCGGCGGATTGGCGCCCATCTTCACCCCGGTCCAGCCGTTCTCGTTATGACTGGCGGTGACCATGGCCACGCACGGCGCGTCCAGTTCGAACTGGCCGAAATAGGCCATGGGCGACAGGGCCAGGCCCACGTCCAGCACCTCCATGCCGCCTTCCAGCAGGCCCAGGATCAGCGCCTGTTTGACGCTGAGGCTGTAGCCCCGGAAGTCATGGCCGGTGACGATGCGCGGCCTGACGCCGATCTCGTGGATATAGGTCGCCAGACCCAGCCCCAGCGCCTGGACGCCCAGCAGGTTGATCTCCTTCTCCAGGATCCAGCGGGCGTCGTATTCGCGAAAGCCCGTGGGCTTGACCAGCGCCTGGGTCTCATAGGCGGCCGTGTTCGGCTTCAGGTCCTGGCGGGGCTTCAGCATGGTGATCCTTGGTTGGCGTCGATTGGAAGCCGGCGGTCAGGGCCAGACCACGGCCAGCGCGACCAGCACGACGGCGGCGGCGGAAGCCAGCGCGAAGAAGAGGCGGTCGGACATGGCGGAGGTATAGCGGGGGCCTCGGCAAGGCTGCAACAACGCGCGAACCGCGGCATGGCTCCGCTGGCGCCGCCGAACGCCGGCGCCCGAGCGCGGCCGTCGCCTTGATAGGCCGCCTTGACCGTCCGCCTGGGGCGTCCTACCCCGACAGACCGCCTCCCGGAGACCGCCATGCCCCGACTGATCCTGCTGCGCCACGGCCAGAGCCAATGGAACCTCGAGAACCGGTTCACCGGCTGGGTCGACGTCGATCTGACCCCGGAGGGTGAGGCCCAGGCGCGGCGCGGCGGCGAACTGATCGCGGAAGCCGGGTTCCATCCCGCCGTCATGTTCACCTCGGTCCTGACCCGCGCCAGGCGGACCGGCGCCCTTGCGCTGCAATCGGCCGGCCTGAAGGACGTGCCGGTCATTGAGGACTGGCGGCTGAATGAGCGCCACTACGGCGGCCTGACCGGCCTGAACAAGGCCGAGACGGCCGAGAAGCACGGCGAGGACCAGGTCAAGGTCTGGCGCCGCAGCTATGACGTGCCACCGCCGCCGCTGGCGCCGGGCGGCGAGTTCGACTTCACCACCGACGCCCGCTACGCCGGCAAGGCCATCCCCGACACCGAAAGCCTGAAGACGACCCTGGACCGCGTGAAACCCTATTGGGACGCCGAGATCGCCCCGCGCCTGAAGGCCGGCGAGGACGTGTTGATCGCCGCCCACGGCAACTCCCTGCGCGCCATCGTCAAGCTGCTGTTCGCCGTGCCGGACGACCGGATCGTCGGCGTCGAGATTCCGACCGGCAATCCGCTGGAGATCGACCTGGACGCCGAACTGAAGCCGATCTCGGCCCGCTATCTCGATCCGGCCCGCGCCGAAGAGCTGCCGGCCGTCGCATGAGCTGGACCGACGCCGACCGCGCCCACATGGCCAAGGCCATCGAACTGGCCTCCGGACGCATGGGCGAAACCTGGCCCAATCCGGCGGTCGGCTGCGTGCTGGTCAAGGACGGCCACGTCGTGGCCCAGGCCGCGACCGCGCCCGGCGGCCGCCCCCACGCCGAGGAACAGGCCATCCCCGCCGCCGGCGACCGGGCCCGGGGCGCCACCGCCTATGTGACGCTTGAGCCGTGCGGCGCCCGATCCTCCGGCCGCAAGTCGTGCGCCCATTTCCTGGCCGAGGCGGGCGTGTCGCGCGTCATCATCGCCTGCCTGGACCCCTCCCCCTTCGCCGCCGGCCGCGGCACCGAGCGCCTGCGCGCCGCCGGGCTGGAGGTCGACACCGGCCTGATGTGCGAGGAGGGCGCCGCCCTGTGCGAAGGCTTCCTGCACCGGCTGGAGACCGGCCGGCCGATGGTGCGCATCAGCGCGAACGGCGCGGGCTTCGACGGCCGCTTCGCCGCCTCGCCCAAAAGCGACCTGGTGACCGAGCTGAAGCGGCTGGGGGAGGCCGGCTACACCCGCCTGTGGACCGCGCCCGGCGAACTGGCCGACGCCCTGCGCGCCCAAGGCCTTCTGACCGAATAGGCGCCGCCGCAAGCCGCTGGCGTGCAAAGGCTTTCTTAAGCGCACCGGCCTAATCTGGCGGAATGGCCGCCGCCGCCGAACCCCTTGTGCGCAAGCGCCTGACCCAGGCGGAGCTGGACGCGATCTGCGCCCGGCACGACCGGCTGTTCCAGGCCCGCCCCGGCGGCGCCCGCGCCGTCTTCGCCTGGACGGACCTGTCCGGCCTGGACCTGCGGGGCCGCAATCTCTGCGACGCCGACTTCGCCGCCGCACGGCTGGAAGGCTGCGACCTGACCGGCGCGCGGCTGGACAACGCCACCTTCTTCGGCGCCGACATGCAGGAGGCGATCCTGGCCGAGGCGTCGCTGCGCCGCGCCGATCTTCGCGGCGCCTGCCTGCGCGGCGCCGACCTGTCGGGCGCCGACCTGTTCGAGGCGGACCTGCGAGAGGGCACCATCGCCGCCGCCGACGCCAAGCTGGGCTTTCGCGTCATCGAGCCGCGCCTGCGCGAGGCGGCCGAGGCCGGCGGCGCCTGCCTGGCCGGCGCCAACCTGCAGCGCTCCAAGATGTCCGGCGTCATCGCCGTGAAGGCCGACTTCTCCGGCGCGGTGATGAAGGATTGCCGCCTGGTGCGGGCCAATCTGAAGCAGGCCGACTTCGAAGGCGCCGACCTGGCCGGGGCCGACCTGTCGGGCGCGGACCTGTCCGGCGCCAACCTGCGCGACGCCGTGCTGGTGGGCGCCAAGACCACCCTATGGCGCGCCGACGGGGCCGATATGGAAGGCGCCCTGACCGACAACCGCTGCGCCGGCGAATCCCTGAACGCCCTGCCCGCCGCCGAGATGCTGCGCGAACACGCCCGCTGGTGCGAGACCGGCGGCGTGGAAGGCCAGCCGTCCGTCTTCGACCGCGTCGATCTGCGTCCGCTGAAGTCGATCGTCGGACTGAACCTGACGGCCCTGTCGGCCAAAGGCGCGACCTTCTATGGCCTGGACATGGAAGGGGTGCAGCTTCAGGGCGCGCACCTGGAAGGGGCCGACCTGCGCTCGGCCAACCTGCGCCGGGCCGACCTGCGGGGCGCGCGGCTGAAGAACGCCCGCTTGAACGGCGCGGACCTGCGCGAGGCCCAGCTCGGGCCGTTGATGATCGCCGCCGACCGCCTGCTGCCCGCTGACCTGACCGGCGCCAACCTGCGCTGCGCGGATCTGACGGGCGCGGACCTGCGCCGCGCCATCCTGACCGGCGCCGACATGGCCCGCTCCATCCTGCACGGCGCCCAGATGCGCCAGGCCGAGATCGCCGAGACGAACCTGACCGGCGCCCGGGGCCTGGAGGCGGGACTGGCCTAGATGTCGTTTCCAAGAAGGTTGTTCACCCTTGACCATGGTGTGAGGCCTTTGATGCCGGAGTGGGGTCGGTTGAGGTTGTAGTCGTCGGTCCAGGGTTTGATGGCGGCTGCTCGTTCGTCTGACGAGGC